>NZ_JBFUGN010000477.1:0-4676 GCF_056402895.1 Rhizobacter sp. P3_B12
GCTCGAGCCAGCGGCGCACGCCACTGTCCGTCAAGTTCATGTCGCGGCACACCTGCCCGACGCTCAATCCCTGGTCTCGCACCATGCGAACCACTTGCAGCTTGAACGCCGCATCAAATGCCCGGCGGGCTCTCTTCTTCTCGGTCATGCTCTTCTCGTCCTCTGCGGGAAAATCTCCCATCGAGGTGTCCATCAGAATTGGACCACGTCAGTGGTCGCGGTTCTACCTGTCGGTCAAGAAGTAGCGGCGGCGAGAATTACCGGGACGGTTGCTGAAAAGGTTGCGCCTAAAGTTGCAGAGGTCGCCACAGATGTCGCTCTGTCGCTTGCAAAAGGGGCGAGAGAAATCGCGAAAGAAGAAGTGTTTGCAGCACGCACGGCACCTGAGTTGAAGAAAATTTACGGGTGGGGGAACGGTGAAGCTGGAGTGAAGGCCGCCAGAGAGGCTTTGGATGCTTCAACTATTGAGCGAATCCAGGCGAGTGTGACGAGAGCAGAGGTCGAGGCCACACGAAACCTTTACAGAGAATCTGTGTCTGCGGGTCGAGGTGGAGCCGTTGCACCTCAGCGTGCTGCGTACATGGAAGATATCCTCAAGCTTTGGAAATAGGAGTTGCCGTGCCTGCTATGACTGCGAAATTGCCGTTTCAGAATGAGAGTTCTGCGTCCGTCAAAGTACTGTTGGAGCCGCTCTCTGAATACTTCATCGTTCTGCCTGGCCAGAGCATTGAAATCCATGCCGTCTTTGACGACGTGACGAACAATACGTCCTTCACCGTCGCCCCGAATGATTCATTTCTCACGATCTACGCACCGGGCGAAATCGCCGGATTCATCGACTGCTATGTGAGCCGCGATGGTGTGCGTCTAGTGCCAGATGGGAATTGACAGTGGCCTGCGTGTTTGATCTGCTGAATGACAGCCCAGACGAGTTGCTCTTGTATCTGGAGCCGGAGGGCACCGAGTTTCGGTTGCCTCCTGGCAAGGCGGTACAGGTTCGGCTGTTTGGCAATCAGCATCCCATCGAGATGAAGCACTCTGCCGATGCGACTGGCAGAAAGACGGTCTCGTTCTGGCCGGCCCGTGGAGGCTTCGAGTTGTTCTTTGAAGGAAGAAGTGTCTGGGAACAGATTTGAGGGACTTGCTCGGAGCAATGCATTGAACAAGTCGATTGGCTCGATAGCCTGGCCGAAGAGCGCAGATGCATCCTTGCGGTCGCTTCTGCTCTACATGATGAGAGTCGTTGGGCGACTCGGCATTTCATTCGGCTCTTCCGCCCATGACCCTCTGTCGACCGTCAAAGGGCTTCTCGCCGGGGAACTCTCTGAGGATGACAGGCGTGTCGCTCTTGCTCATTGGTGGAAAGCCGTGGACGAAAGAGGACTGCGGAATTTCGAGAGCGGTGAGGCAGTTGTTGCTCGTCTTGCCGTGTGCCTTCTTTACCCGAGCAAAGAAAATGTGTCGGGCCAGGACGACCAGCTGTCATGGTTCCTGGAAGTGCTCGGTTTCCTCGGCGCAGACGTTGACGAGGCGATTGCCGTCATGGAGGAGCATTTCGACTTTGTTTAGCGGGCTACCAGAAATTCCCGAGGCACCTGATCCGTGAGCCAGACGCCGTTGTCCGCCCGATTGAACTTGAACCCGGCAGCGTGCATGCGAAGCGCGTCAACCGTCAGCTCGACAGGCTTGCCATGACGCTGCCCCACCAAGTGCGCCGTTGCTTCATCGGCCGACAGGTGCACCTGCTGTCGCGACTGCGGCTGCAGCAGTTCGTCCCGTGTGAGCCGCGTTCCCGCGGCATCACTCTTGGCAATCAGCTCATCGATGACGGCCCAGCCCTGCGCATCCAGCGTCAGGCCGATGGTGTCTGGCTGGTGCCGAAGAATGAGGCTCAGGAACTTGCTGAGCTGTCATCGCGAGATCCCATGTCATTCCCTCCCACGCCACCGCGAGACGATCAACGCTGTCGGCCGCCCGCTGGCACCCTGTGCCGTCCCTTGCGCCGTCGCCAGGATCCACCGCTCGTTCGGTTCCCCGGCATTGAGATCCTCCAGGTACTTCAGCAGCGCCTCGTAGCTTGAGAACTCGACCTGCACGCGCACGGTCGCGTCGGCCGCGCTGATGTCCACCGACACCGGCAGCACGCCCACCGTGCCCACGGATTCGAGCGAGGCCAGCGCGGCGTCGACCGGCACGCGTTGCAGCTTCAACGCCGAGTGCGCGTCGGCGGCATAGGCCGGCGGCGGCTCGTTCGGCAGCTCGGCGCGCCGCGAAGCCTGGTGCGCGAGCGCGTCGATGCGCGCATTCCAATCCAGCATCTGCGCACGCACGCCGGCCGCGTCCTCACGCACCGTCCAGCCCCATGCCGCCAACGCCACCGCGGCCACAAGCAACAGCACCGTCGCGCCCCACCATGCCCGCCCCGGCGGCCGGTGGCGGATGAAGTCGGCCTCGATGCGCCTCATGCCCACGCCTCCATCACGGCATCGTCCAATCCCGCGCCCGCCGACAGCGCCACCCGCACGCCCTCGCCGTCGGCGATCCCGAGGCTCAGCACCGAGCGCTGCAGCCACGCCGCCGCATGCTCCGGCGACGGCAACGGTGCACAGGTGGCCACCGCACTGAACACCCCGTCGCGGCCCGCCAGCACCACCAGGCTCTCCGGCTCCGCGACGACGATGCGCGACAGCGCCGGCTGCACGTCCAGCGCCCGCGTCAACGCCACCGTCCACCATGGACGCATCGCAACAGCACGCACGCCATGCGCCGCCAGCACGCGCCCGATGGTCTCGCGCGTCGCGCTCTCGATCGCAACACCCAGCACCGCATGCCCAGGCGGCGCCGCATCCAGCCACACCTCGCACGGCCCGGTCAGCCCTGTCTCATCGGGCGCCAGCGCCTCGGCCAGCCGGCGCGCCTCGGTCCAGCTGCGCAGTCCCGGCACCGGTTGCACGATGAACGGCCGCGCCACGCTGCCGGCCAGCCACAGCGTGAGCTGCGGCCGGCGCACCGCGGCATCGGCCTTCAGCGCCACCGCAACCGCCGTCACGCCGGCTTCCAGCCCGTCGGCTGCTTGCCACTTCCACGGCTGCACCCCAAAGCGCCACGCCACACCCCGCAAGCCCAGCCAGGCCTGCGCCCCCTCAGATCGCACCGACGACACGCCGCACCTCCTCGATCGTGGTCTGGCGCTGCAGCACCCGCCGCACCGACTGCTGGTCCAGCGTCAGCGTGCCGCCCGCATACGCATGCCCCTTCAGCACCGACAGCGGCGAGCCCTCGGTCACGTGGTCGCGGAACGCATCGTCGATCACATGCACCTCCGAGATCACGAAGCGCCCCTTGTAGCCCGAGCCATGGCACAGCGGGCAGCCCACCGCCAGCGGCACGCGCACACCCTGCTCCGCGACCACGCCCAGCCACTGCGCCTCGCGCGCAGTGGCATCGCGCTCGCCGGCGCAATCGGCGCACAGCCGCCGCATCAGCCGCTGCACCACCACCCCGTTCAGCGACGACATGAAGCCGAACATGTCGAGCCCGAAATGCCGGAAGCGCCCGATGATGTCGGTCAGGCTGTTCGCATGYACCGTCGTGAACACCGCGTGGCCGGTCAGCGCCGATTGCACCGCGATCTCGGCCGTCTCGGCATCGCGGATCTCGCCGACCAGGATGCGGTCCGGGTCGTGCCGCAGGATCGAGCGCAGCCCCTTCGCGAAGGTCAGCCCCTTGCGCTCGTTGACGGGGATCTGCAGCACGCCCGCCAGCTCGTACTCCACCGGGTCCTCGATCGTGATGATCTTCTCCAGCCCCGTGTTGATCTCGGACAGCGCCGCATACACCGTCGTCGTCWTGCCGCTGCCCGTGGGCCCGGTCACCAGCATCATCCCGCTCGGCGCCATCGACAGCTCGCGGATCAGGCCCGCGCCGGTCGCGTCGAAGCCCAGCAGGTCGAGCGACACCGTGGCATCGCTCTCGCGCAGCTGGGCCTTGTCGAGCAGCCGCAGCACCGCGTCCTCGCCGAACACGCTCGGCATGATCGACACGCGCAGGTCGATGCGCCCGCCCTGGATGTCGATGCGGAAGCGCCCGTCCTGCGGCAGCCGCCGCTCGGTGATGTCGAGCTGCGCCAGCACCTTGATGCGCGAGATCACCTCCTCGGCCTGCGTCGCGCCGTCGAGCCGCGCAAAGCGCGCCATCACGCCGTCGAGCCGGTGCTTCACCGTCACGCCGCCGCGGTCGCATTCGAAGTGGATGTCGCTCGCACCGGCCTGGAAGCCGGCGCGGATCGCGCTGTCGACGAAGCCGACGATCGGCCCGTCGGCCACGGCCGTGGGCTTCGCGGCCTCTTCGCGCACCGCCGCCCCATCGGCCTCGCCCAGCCACGCGCGCATCGCCTGCGTGCTCGCCGCCGCCGGCTGCAGCGATTCGCCGACGCGCCCGCTGATGCGGCGCAGCTTCGCGTCGTCCCACGGGTCTTCCATCGCGAGCCAGCGCTGCCGGGCCCCGTCGACGGTCACCGCGACGACCACGCAGCGCGCCAGCACCGCCTGCTCGCGCGTCCACGCCGACCAGTCGGGCGCCGCGTCGCCAGCCGACGCCAGCACCGCGACGCCGGCCTCCTCGCGCAAGCGGCGCGCGAGCTCCGGCGGTGCGCTGCGCTGCAGCACGTCCAGCAC
>NZ_JBFUGN010000478.1:0-4658 GCF_056402895.1 Rhizobacter sp. P3_B12
CGGCGACGTCGACGTGGTGCTGTTCGTCGTCGAGGCCGGCCGCTTCGGGCTCGACGACGCGAAGGTGCTGGCGCTGATGCCGGCCGACAAGCCGGTGATGCTGATCGCCAACAAGCTCGATGCGGTGCACCGCCGCGCCGACCTCGTGCCCTGGCTGAAGGGCATGCAGGATCGGCATGCGTTCGCCGAGTTCGTGCCGCTGACCGCCCGCAAGGACAGCGATGTTCAGCGCCTGCTGGGCATCGTGAAGCCCTACCTGCCGCAGGCGCCGTGGTTCTACGAAGAAGACGCGCTGACCGACCGCAGCGAGAAGTTCCTCGCCAGCGAGATCATCCGCGAGAAGCTGTTCCGCCTGACCGGCGACGAGCTGCCCTACACCTCCACCGTCGTGATCGACAAGTTCGAGGAAGAGGGCGCGCTGCGCCGCATCGCCGCGACCATCATCGTCGAGCGCGACGCGCACAAGGGCATGGTGATCGGCAGCGACGGCGAACGCCTGAAGCGCATCGGCTCCGAGGCCCGCCAGGAGCTCGAGCGCCTGATGGACGGCCGCGTGTTCCTCGAACTGTGGGTGAAGGTGCGATCGGGCTGGGCCGACGACGAAGAGCATCTGCGCACCTACGGCTACGAGTAGCCGCCGCGCATGGCCACCCGCCCCGCGCGCCCACCGGCCACGCAGGCGGCCTACGTGCTGCACCGCTACGACTGGAGCGAATCCAGCCTGATCCTCGACCTGTTCACCCGCGAACAGGGCCGCATCGCCGTGGTGGCCAAGGGCGCCAAGCGGCCGTACTCGCAGCTGCGCTCGGTGCTGCTGCCGTTCCAGCGCATCCAGGTGACGCTCGGCAAGCCGCCGCGCCCCGCCGAGCCGTCCAGCGAGTCTCCCAGCGAGGTGCAGACGCTGCGCGGCGCCGAATGGGCCGGCGGCCACGCGATGCTGACCGGCGCGGCGCTGTTCAGCGGCTTCTACCTGAACGAGCTGCTGATGAAGCTGCTGGCCCGCAGCGATGCCCATCCGGCGCTGTTCGACGCGTATGCCGCGACGCTGCCGCTGATGGTGTCTGCCGACGACGGCATCGTGCAAGCGGCGCTGCGCGCCTTCGAGCTGGCGCTGCTGCAGCAGGTCGGCGTGCTGCCCGACCTCAGCTGCGTGACGATGACGCAGGCCGAGGTCGACCCCGCCGGGCGCTACCTGCTGCTGCCGGAGCAGGGCGTCGTGACGGCGCGCGGCCGCGAGAACGAGCTGGCCGGCCAGACGCTGATCGGCCTGCAGGCCGCGCTGCAGCACGGCAGTCTCGTGGCATTGCAGCAGGCCTGCGCGCCGGCGCTGCAGGAACTGAAGCTGCTGCTGCGCGCGCTGCTTCACTATCATCTGGGCTCACCGGTGCTGCGCACGCGGCAGGTGATGCTCGACGTGCAAGCCTTGGAGCGCTGAGGACACCATGAATCCCACCCAGACGACGGGCCTCGACCCGCACCGCGGCCTGACCGCGCTGTCGGTCAACCTGAACAAGGTCGCGCTGCTGCGCAACACGCGCCATCTCGGCATCCCGAGCGTGACCCGCGCCGCCGAGCTGGCGCTGCTGGGCGGCGCGCAGGGCATCACCGTGCACCCGCGGCCCGACGAGCGCCACATCCGCGCCGGCGATGTCTACGAACTGGCCGAGCTGCTGCAGGCGACGCCGCACATCGAATACAACATCGAAGGCAACCCGTTCCACAACCTGATGGATTTCGCGCGCGAGCTGAAGCGCCGCGGGCTGCCGCTGCACCAGTGCACCTTCGTGCCGGACAGCGTCGAGCAGTCGACCTCCGACCACGGCTGGCGCTTCCCCGAGGATGCCGCGCGCCTCGCGCCGCTGATCGCCGAAGTGCATGCGATGGGCGTGCGCGTGAGCCTCTTCATGGATCCCGAGCCGCAGGCGATGGCGGCGGCGCGCGCGGTCGGCGCCGACCGCGTCGAGCTCTACACCGAGACCTTCGCGAGCGCGCACGGCACGCCGGCCGGCGCGGCGGTGCTGGCCGGCTTCACCGCGAGCGCCGAGGCGGCCTTGCGCGCCGGCCTGGGCGTCAACGCCGGCCACGACCTGAACCGCGACAACCTGACCGATTTCCTGCGGGCCGTGCCCGGCGTGCAGGAGGTGTCGATCGGCCATGCGCTGGTGGCCGATGCGCTCGAGCTCGGCCTGGTCGAGACGGTGCGCGACTACCAGCGCTGCATCCAGCGGGCGGCCGCGCGGTGATCTACGGCATCGGCACCGACATCTGCGACGTGCGCCGC
Organism: Rhizobacter sp. P3_B12; assembly: GCF_056402895.1. Classification (NCBI taxonomy): domain Bacteria; kingdom Pseudomonadati; phylum Pseudomonadota; class Betaproteobacteria; order Burkholderiales; family Sphaerotilaceae; genus Rhizobacter; species Rhizobacter sp. P3_B12. The sequence continues at coordinate 2,282 of NZ_JBFUGN010000478.1, forward strand.
ATCGCGGCGACGCTCGAGCGGCGCGGCGAGCGCTTCGCGGCCAAGGTGCTCGGCCCGCAGGAGCTGGCGGTGTTCCACGCGCGGCGCGCCCGCGTCGAAGCGCGCGGCATCAGCTACCTGGCGACCCGCTTCTCGGCCAAGGAGGCGTTCTCGAAGGCCATCGGCCGCGGCATGCGCATGCCGATGACCTGGCGCGCCTGCGAGATCGTCAACCTGCCGAGCGGCAAGCCCGAGATCGTGYTGCACGGCGAACTGGCCGAATGGTTCAAGGCGCGGCACCTGGTCGCCCACGTCAGCGTCACCGACGAGAGCGACTACGCGGCGAGCTTCGTGGTCGTCGAAACCCAGCAACCCTGAATGCGAAGAGAGACAGCATGAGCGAACACGCACCGGTGATCCTCGACATCGCCGGCACGGCCCTGACCGATGACGACCGGCGCCGGCTGCGCCACCCGCTGACCGGCGGGCTGATCCTGTTCACCCGCAACTGGGTCGACCGCCGCCACCTGACCGAGCTGACCGCCGAGGTGAAGGCGATCCGCCCCGACGTGCTGATCACCGTCGACCACGAGGGCGGCCGCGTGCAGCGCTTCCGCACCGACGGCTTCACGCACCTGCCCGCGATGCGCGAGTTCGGCGCGCTGTGGATGCGCGACGCGATGCGCGCCGTCGATGCGGCCACCTCGGCCGGCTACGTGCTGGGCACCGAGCTGCGCGCCTGCGGCGTCGAGCTGAGCTACACGCCGGTGGTCGACCTCGACCATGGCCGCAGCGAGGTCGTCGGCGACCGGGCGTTCCACCGCGACCCGCGGGTCGTCGCCCTCCTCGCGCAGGCGCTGTCGACCGGCCTGCTGCGCGCCGGCATGGCCAACTGCGGCAAGCACTTTCCGGCGCACGGCTATGCGGTGGCCGATTCGCATGTCGCGCGGGCCGTCGACGACCGCACGCTGCAGCAGATCCTCGATGAAGATGCGAAACCCTACGACTGGCTGTCGACCACGCTGACCTGCGTGATGCCGGCGCACGTGACCTTCCCGCAGGTCGATGCGGTGCCGGCTGGTTTCTCGTCGCGCTGGCTGAAGGAGATCCTGCGCGGCCAGCTCGGCTACACCGGCGCCATCTGCTGCGACGACCTGAGCATGGAAGGCGCCCGCGTCGCCGGCACTGCGGTCGAGGCCGGCATCGCGGCGCTGAACGCCGGCTGCGACCTGGTGCTGCTGTGCAACCAGTCGAAGGTCGACAACGGACGGCCCGTGGATGCGCTGCTCGACGGACTGGCACAGGCGCTCGCGCAGGGCCGCTGGCAGGCCGATGCGAACAGCGAGACACGCCGCCTGGAACTGTTGCCGCAGACCTCGCCGCTGCCGTGGGACGAGCTGATGCACCAGCCGACCTACCAGAACGCGCTCGAACGGCTGCCCTGACCGCGGCGCTTCAATAGTGCTCGTCGAGCGGCCGGCATCACGCTGACGATTTGCCGCGCACCATGAAAAACGGCGCCCGAAGGCGCCGTCGTCGCGTTGCCGCGCGCTGTCAGAAACGCAGGATCAGGCCGCCGGCTTGCCGGACTCCGATTCGAACGGCAGCTTGACCTGCGACAGGTCCTTGCGCGTCTCGACCAGCACCAGCGGGCCTTCATCGATCGCGACCGGCGGGCGGGGCTCGCGCGGCACGTGGATCGGCTTCGGCTCGCGGGCCATCGCCTCCTGCACGGCCCGGATCTTGTCGGCATCCGAGTTGACCCATTCGAGGCCAGCGGTCTGCGCGACCGACTGCAGGTCGGACAGCGGCAGCACGAAGCGCTCGACCGGCGCGGCCACGGGTGCCGCGACCAGCGTTGCAACCGGTGCTGTCACTGCGGGGGCCTGGGCCACCACGGGTGCGGGGATCGGTGCTTCGACGACGGGCGCCTGGACCGGCGGCGTGTAGGCAGGCGGTGAGTACGCAGGCGGCGTGTAGGCAGGTGCCTCGGCGATCTCGGAGCGGTACGCCGGCTCGGCCACCGCAGCGGCCGGGCTGTCGCCCGCGGCACCGGGTTCGGCGCCTTCGGCCGGCGGTGCGCTGCCGTCGGTCTCGTCGCGTCGCTCACGGCGTTGACGATCGCGGCCGCGACCCCGGCGGCGCCCATCGCGCTCGCCGCCTTCCGGCGTGGCGTTGCCGCCCTCCGGTGCGTCGGCCGACTCGACGGACTCGCCCTGCGGGCCGGCAGCGTCCGCCGGCAACTCGGCGCGAGCCGTGTCRTCACCCGATGCGTTCGCGACCTGCTCGCCGTTCTCGTTCACGACGGCTTCGCCATTGCGGGCGTCGTCGCGGTCGCGGCCACCGCGGCCACGGCGACGGCGACGGCCGCCTTCACGCGCTTCGCCGCCTTCTGCAT
>NZ_JBFUGN010000479.1:0-4657 GCF_056402895.1 Rhizobacter sp. P3_B12
GCAGGAACTTGCGGCCGACCGACGGCATCGCGTCGTACAGGTCGACCTGCACGCCGCCGGCGGCGAGGCGCTCGGCCGCCATCAGGCCGGCCGGCCCGCCCCCGATGATCACGACGTTGGCAGTGGAGGCGATGGCAGGCATGGGCAGGGGATGTGCAAGAGACACAGCGGGAAAGGACCCGCATTGTCCCCCGGCTCACTGGGCCATCACGGCTTCGGGCTGTCGGTATGGGTCGGCGCGTGGATCAGCATCACGTCGGTCCTGGTTTCGTCAGATTGAACGCCCGGTTCGTTTGGTAGATTCGCCCGCTTGGGAGAACACCACCAATGACCGACAACGGACTGAACGACTCGATCGAATCGATCCCCGAAACCCCACCCGCGCCGCCCCCTCAGTTGCCCCGCGGCGCGCTCGGCGCCTGGTGGCTCCAGGGTTTCCGCACCGCGCTGCTGATGCGCGCCGACTGGCGCGGCCTGCGCGCCACGCCGGCCATCACGGCCTGCCTCTTCATCGTGCCGTTCGTGCTCGGCGTGGGGGTCGGGCRACTCTTCATCACCGGACCCGCCTCGTTCTACTGGCCGACGCTGCTGTCCTCGCACTGGATGGGGGTGGTGCTGCTGGCCTGGGCCTGCTGGTGGCTGGTGCGCACGCCGCGGCGCCAGGGTGAAGGTGACAGTGACGGGCCCGACGCCCCGGCGCTGTTCGCGATGCTGTGCGCGCAGGGCCTGCCGATGCTGGTGGTGCTGGCACTGCTGTTCGTGCCGATGTCCCGCAACGGCGTGTACGGCAGCGGCGATGCGAGCGGCTGGCTGGCGTGGGGCGTGTGGTGGCTCGCCGTCGGCTGGCTGTTCCTCGCGCAGGGGGTGCTGCTGTGGCGCACCGGCACGCGGTTGGCGCCGCGCCTGGGCGCGCTGCTGGTGGTCGCGGCCACGCTGGTGGCCAACCAATGGCTGAACCGCGCCACCTACTGGTACCCGGCCCGCGCCGAGACCGCCGAGGGCGAAGACGATGCGCCGCGCTTCAAGCTGACGCAGGAGCTGGTCGAACAGCAATCGCAGCTGCTGCAGACGCAGCTGCAGGCCATCGCGCCGCAGCGCAAGGGCACGATCGACGTCTACACGCTGACCTTCGCGCCGAACGCCGAAGAGGAGGTGTTCCGCCGCGAGAGCGCGATGGTGGCCGACGTGATTAGCACCCGCTTCGGCGGCGCCGGCCGCGCGCTGCAGCTGGTGAGCCACCACGACGACCCGGCCGTGTTCCCGTGGGCCACGCCGGTGAACCTGCAGCGTGCGATCACGCGCATGGCCGCGCTGATGGACCGCGACGAGGACGTGCTGTTCCTGCACCTCACCTCGCACGGCGCACGCGACGGGCAGCTCGCGTCGTCGTTCTGGCCGCTGGAGGTCGACTCGGTCACGCCGGCGATGCTGAAGGGCTGGCTGGATGCCGCGGGCGTTCGCCACCGCGTGATCTCGGTGTCGGCCTGCTACTCGGGCAGCTGGATCGTGCCGCTGTCCGACCCCGACACGCTGGTGATGACGGCGGCCGATGCCGACCACACCTCGTACGGCTGCGGCCGCCGCTCGCCGCTGACCTTCTTCGGCCGCGCGATGTACGACGAAGGCATGCGCACGACCTGGTCGTTCGAGGAAGCGCATGCAGCGGCGCGAACGCGCATCGAGCAGCGCGAGAAGGAGGCCGGCAAGACCGACGGCTACTCGAACCCGCAGATCGCGGTGGGCGAGCGGATGCGCGAGACGCTGGCGGCGCTCGCGAAGCAGCGCGCCGCGGCGGCCGGTCAGTAGGCGATCCGGGCCTGCAGCCGCCGCCGCGAGATCCGGCCGATCTCGTCCAGCGCCTGCTGCAACTCATCCGCCCGCGCGCGCAGCAGGCGCGCCTCGAAGGCCTGCAACGCCGATTCACGCGTGTGCTCGCGAATGCACAGGATGAACGGGAAGCCGAAGCGCTCGCGATAGGCCGCGTTCATCGCATCCCAGCGCGCGGCCTCGGCCGGCGGCAGGGCCTCGAGCGCGAGGCTGCCCTGCTCGGCCACCGAATCGGCCGTCATCGCGCCGGTGCGGGCCTGGTCGCCCGCCAGCTCCGGATGGCCTTGCAGCAGGGCCAGCAGTTGCGGCTCGGGCAAGGCCCGCAGCCGCGCCATCATCGCGGCATGCAAGGCCTCGAGGCTCGCGAACGGCCGCTCGTTCAGCACCGCCACCGCGACCCACGGCGCATGCTCGAACACGCTGGCGAGCCGCTCGACGAAGGCCTCGTCGCTGCCGTCGCACAGCGCCTGCCAGGAGATCGGCGCGATCGACGGCAGGCTCACGGCTTGAGGTCCGCCGCCTTGATCGCCGGCGCCCAGTCGCGGATCTGCTTCTCGACGAAGCCGGCGAACTCGGCCGAGCTCATCTTCAGCGGCGTGATGCCGAGCTCCTCGAAGCGCTTGACGATCGCCGGCTGCACCAGGATGTCGGCCAGCGCCTGCGCGAGCTTGTCGCTCACTTCCTTCGGCAGACCGGCCGGGCCGGAGACCCCGAAGTAGTTGTCGCTGACGAGGTCGGGCCGGCCCTGCTCGACGACGGTCGGCACGTCGGGCGCGAGCGGCGAACGCTTGCGCGAGGTCACCGCGATGCCCTTGATCTGGCCGCTCCTCATCATCGGCACGTAGGCGGTGATCACGTCGATGCCCAGCGGCACGGTGCCGGCGATCAGGTCGGTGGTCATCGGCGCGCCGCCGCGGTACGGCACGTGCGTCATGTCCAGCTTCAGGTCGGCCTTCAGCATCTCGCCGACGATCTGCCCGATCGAGCCCGGCCCGCCGCTGCCGAAGCTCAGGTTGCCGTGCGCCGCGGCGGCCGCCTTCGGCAGGTCGGCCAGCGACGCGATGCCGGCCTGCGGATTGGCCATGATCGCCACCGGTGCCACGCCCAGCATCGCGATGTGCGTGAACTGCTTCACCGGGTCGTACGGCGGCTTCGCGAGCGTGAACGGGCCGATCGACAGCGGCGTGGAGTTCGACAGCATCAGCGTGTAGCCGTCCGGCGCCGAGCGCGCGACCTCGGCACCGCCCAGCGTGCCGCCGGCACCGGGTTTGTTGTCGACGATCACCGGCTGGCCGAGCGCCTTGGCGAGCGGCGCGGAGATCTCGCGCGCGACGATGTCGCTGGCCCCGCCCGGCGCGAAGGTCACGACGATGCGGATCGGCTTCTCGGGCCAGGCGGCCCGTGCGGCGCCGGTACCCGCCACGAGAGCCGTCACCAGGGCGGCCGCGAGCAGGCTGYGGGGGAAGGAAGACATCGACAGGCTCCGGCAGGGGATGAGGTGCATCGATGCTAGGCAGCGCGTGCATTGCCGTCCATCACCGATTGCGCAACACTGCATGCTCTTTTTGAGTACGCACATCCCGAAGGCCTTCCCATGCTGCGCGGCAACCTGCTCCCCCTCGTGCTCCGTTATGTCGACCAGGTGGCCCGCTCGGGCTCGATCCAGGGCGCCGCGAAGGAGCTGCACGTGGCCGCGTCGGCGGTGAACCGCCAGGTGCTGCAGCTGGAAGAGGCGCTGGGGGTGCCGCTGTTCGAGCGGCTGCCGCGCGGCATGCGGCTGACGCCGCCGGGCGATGCGATCGTCACGCTCGCGCGGCGCTGGCGCAGCGACGAGCGGCGCGTCRCGGCCGAGATCCGGCAGATGCAGGGCATCCACCAGGGGCATGTGCGCATCGCCGCGATGGACAGCCACAGCACCAGCGTGCTGCCGCAGCTGGTCGCGCGGCTGGCGGCCGATCACCCGCGCATCACGCTGGGCATCGAGATCGGCAGCAGCGACGACGCGGTGGCCGCGCTGCTGGCCGGCAAGGCCGAAGTGGCCGCGGTGTTCAACCTGTCACCGCGGCGCGAGCTGCTGGCGCTGTGGAGCAGCGAGCTGCCGCTGGGCTGCATCGTCGCGCCCGGGCATGCGCTCGCAGCGCAGGAGACGGTGAGCCTGCAGGAGGTGTGCGCCTTCCCGATCGCGCTGCAGAGCAAGGCGCTGCTGATCCGGCGCTACCTGGAGGCGCACTACCACTGGCTGTTCAACGACGCGCGGCTGCGCGTCGAGACGAACTCGCTGCAGCTGGTGAAGATGCTGGCGCGCCAGGGCAGCCATGTGGCGCTGACCTCGGAGCTGGATGCCGCGCCAGAGTTGCTGGACGGCACGTTGAATTTCATCCCGGTGCGCGACAAAGGCGTCGAAGCGCAGACGATCAGTCTCGCGGTCGATGCCGGGCGCCCGCCCGGGCCGGTGGTGAAGCTGGTCGCCGGGCTGCTGGCGGAGTGCATCCAGCAGCGCCTGGAAGAAGTACGCGCAGCCCGGCTGCCAATCCAGGACCCGAACTCGGGTTGAAGGCTGGGCGGCAGTGGCGCGGAAGGCCGGTTGACGACCCGGGAATCAAACCCCACTTGTTCGCTTGTCACCCCCCGAAGGACCGGGGCGGTGCAAAAGGCGCGGGCGGGGAGGCTGGGGAGCGCCAATAAGGGAGTGGCGCCGGAGCTGGCTGGTTTGATGGCCCGCGTGCGCAGCACGCTTCGTGAACTGACTGTCGCCGACTGTTTGACCACAACGAACGAAGTGAGTGGCGGGAGTTTCGGCGACGGGCCATCAAACCAGTCAGTGCAGGGG
>NZ_JBFUGN010000480.1:0-4638 GCF_056402895.1 Rhizobacter sp. P3_B12
CTGCAACGCCGGCCGCGCGCACGCGCGTCGTCACCTGCGAGCRCAACAAGTTCGGCTTGATGATGTGCTATTGAGCCCTGAGCGCAAGAACGGCACGGTCAAGCGCAAAGACGCGACTGTGCCGGCGGCAGGGTGAGAACACCATCCACGTGTCACTTCACAGGAGACATCAGTGGATCAGATCTATCGGCGTTCATGCACCGCCTTGACGGCACTCTTCAGCGCCGTGGCGCTCACGGCCTGCGGCGGGGGAGGGTCCAGCACCGCCACGCCGGCGGCCTCTGCGCCACCGTCGGCGCCCGTGCCGGCTCCCGTTCCGGCACCGCCCTCAGGCCCTTCGTCGAGCGACGTCGCATTCGCGACGCCTTCGAGCGCGACGGACACCAGCGAGGCCGGCAAGATCGAGACCTACGCCTTTGCCGAGAAGGGCAGCGAACTCGTTGCCGGTGCGGCGGCGTATGCACCGGGCGAGGCGAGCTTCAGCGCGACGCTGTCGGGCAGCCAGGCCTACGCCGGTGCGGCAATCCGGCTCTACGCGCCCGGCAACACCGGCGCGGCGCCGGTCACCGCCTTCAATGCCGCGGGTTTCACCAAGCTGAAGATCCAGCTGAAATCGTCGAGCGACGGCGTGTTGTCGATCAAGCTCCAACCGAGCCCGGTGGCCGGTGACGGCTGCACGGCGACGGCCCAGGCCATCGTCAACTCGAGCCTGTCCGAACTCGTCATCGACCTGAGCGACGCGATGTTTCCGCTGCCGGACTACTGCAACGGCATCGGCTCGAAAGTCGGCACCGTCAAGGGCGGTCTCTTCGCGGTCGACGTGATCAACGCCGCGACCACCACGGGCGCGCACAACCTGAGCGTGGGCACCGTGAAGCTCGCCCCCTGATCGCGCACGACAACCCACAACAAGGAGACAAGCATGATCACTTCCATCGTCAAGGGCGCCTTCGCCCTGGTGCTGGCCCTGGGCCTGCACCTGAACGCGCAGGCCACCAACTTCTTCGACGGATTCGACGGCACGGGCGGTCCCAACGKATCGAACTGGGAGACCGCCAACTGGGCCAATGGCGACATCTTCGGCTGCACCTTCGCCTTCAGCGAAGCGTGGCTGACGGGGTGGGGCGGGCTGGACCTGAACGTCAATGGCAGCAACCGCAACGCGGTGAAGTGCGCCGAGGTGCGCACCTGGCAGAGCTTCCAGTACGGCAAGTTCGTGACCCGCCTGCAGCCGGGCACGATCCCCGGCGGCAACAGCTCGTTCTTCCTGTACACCGGCAACGCGGGCACGTCCAACCACTTCGAGATCGACCTCGAGTTCATCAAGGGGGGCACCGTCCTGCACACCAACGTGTGGACGGCGGGCCAGCAGAACTTCCAGCAGTTCGCCATCGCCACCGGCTGGCGGACCATCGGCTTCGAATGGCGTCCGACCTTCGTGCGCTGGTTCCACGTCAACGATGCCGGCGTGGAGATGGAATTCCGGCGCGTCAACACGGCGTTCTCGGCTCCGATGCGCCTGATGCTGAACCACTGGGTCGGCAACAACTCGGCGAACGCCGTCGGCTTCGTGGGCACCTACAACGGTGGCGGCGGTCCGGCCTACTACGACTGGGTGAAGGTCTCGGACTGAGCCGCGTCGTCGTACCATCGAGGAGCGGACCATGGCGCAGGACCTGGTCGCCCTGATGGACCATCTCGGGTTCACGCGCTTCGCGGTCGCGGGCCATGACCGCGGCGGCCGCGTCGCCTACCGGCTGGCGCTCGAGGCGTTCTTCGTCTAGCGCCGCCGCATCGAGCAGAAGTCGCATCCGCAACAAGCAGGCGGTTTGCGGCCCCGTCGGAAAGTGTTCGGTAAGCGTCGAATGCAGAGCATGCCTACCTTCTCAACTTCGACAGGGTAGTGCTCCTCATGCGCACCAGCATTCGTTCCTCAACGRCTCGCCCATCCATGCCCGAGGGCTTTGGCGAGGTGAAGGACGCCTTGGGCGGCAGGGTGTTCGTGACGACGCGCCTGGGCGGTGCGGCGGCGAYGTTCTCGTACACCCAGGCGCTGACCGAGAAGCAGCGAGGGCTGCAGCTCGAAGCGCGAGTCTCCTACCCGTGGCGAGCCACTGGGCGGCTGACGCTGGTTCCGAGCGTGGCCGTCAGCGCGGGCAACGCAAAGTACATGAACAGCTACTTCGGCGTGGACGCGGCACGCTCGGCCGGCTCCGGCCTGCCGCAGTATTCGTTGAAAGGCGGTGTCAAGGAAGCGACGTTCGGGGCGTTGGCCAACTACAAGCTGACCGAACGCTGGGCGATCGTCGGCGGCGTGGTCGCCGGGCAGCTCCTGGGCGACGCTGCGGACAGCCCGATCGTCAAGCGAAAGTCGAATGCCACCGGGATCCTGGGCCTGACCTGCGCGTTCTGACGCAGGTATAAGAAAGGACATGAACCGGATCCTGTTGATCGAAGACAACCTGGCGTTGGCCGGGTTGATCTCGAACGCGCTGGCTGCGGCAGGCGTGGCCGCCGACGTGTTCGACCGCATGGATGCGGCGAGGGCGGCCATGCGCCATGTCGACTACGGCGCGCTGGTGCTGGATCGTGGGCTGCCCGATGGCGACGGGTTGGTGCTGCTGCGCAGCCTGCGCTCGGCCGGCTCGCAGCTGCCGTGCCTGGTCCTCACCGCGCGCGACGCGCTGCACGATCGGGTGGATGGGCTGGAAACCGGCGCGGACGACTATCTCCCGAAGCCGTTTGCCATGGATGAGCTGGTGGCGCGCATACGGTCGCTCCTTCGCCGGCCCGCGAGCACCTGGCGCAGCCTGGAGCCCGTGTACGGCGATCTGAAGCTGCGAACGCAGGCCTGCCAGCTGGAATGCCGCGACCAGCAGATCGTCCTGGCGCCTGCCGAGTTGCAGATCATGCTGCAGCTGGTGCAGGCGGCCGGCGACACAGTGCGCCGCAACAAGCTGGAAGCCGCTGCATGGGGCCTGTCGGAGGCCGTCACGCCCAACGCACTCGACGTGGCACTGCACAGGCTGCGCCGCAAGCTGGGTGTCATCGGCTCTGCCGCGGAGATCGTCAACATGAGAGGGCAGGGCTATGCGCTTCGTCAGACCGGACTGGGTTGACAGCCTGTCGTTCCGCATCGTGCTGGCCCATCTGCTCGGCAGCGTGCTGAGCCTGGGCCTGGTGGCCGGCGTCCTGGTGTCGGTCTTCGGGCAGCCGCTGATGTCCGGGCGCAGCGTGGCGATGGCCGACCTGATCGGCGCGCTGCAGTTCGACGCGCAGGGGCACCCCGTGGAGGTGGCTCACTCCGAGCAGTTCGCGTGGATGTATCGCAGCATGGGATCGGAAGTGACCTACCGCGTGCTGGATCCGGCCGGCGCGGTGGTCCTGTCGCCGAGTGCGGACCGGCGCCCGCTGACCTCGTCGGTCGAGGAGGGCCTGTTCGCGGCCAACCTGGATGGTGTCGCGCTGCGCGGCCGGACCGTGGCGGTGATGCACGACGGACAGCGGTGGCTCGTGCAGTTCGCCGCCAGCCAGCGCCTGAACGACCGCCTGCGCAACGACCTCTGGCTGCCCCTCGTCGGCTCGGGCGCGTTGGTCGGTGGCGGCGTGCTGCTGGTGGTGGTCACGGTCATCACCAGCATCACGCTGGCGCGGCTGCTCAGGCCCCTGGTCCAGACCTCGGCGCAGGTCGCCCGGATCACCCCCGAGGCGCTCGATGCGCGGCTCGACGAAGCCCGGGTGCCGTCGGAGATCCGTCCGCTTGTGCACAGCTTCAACAGCGCGCTCGAGCGGCTGGAGCGGGGTTTCGAACTGCAGCAGGAGTTCCTGGCGACCGCAGCGCATGAACTCAAGACACCGCTGGCGATGATCAGTGCGCAGATCGAGGCGGAGCCCCATCTCGTGAGCCGGGCCACGTTGCTCAGGGATGTGCAGCGCATGGCTCGCCAGGTGCAGCAGCTGCTGATCCTGACCGAGACGCGCGAGGCGCAGAACTATCGCTTCGGCAGCGTCGAGCCGCGCCTGCTCCTCGATGAGATGGGCAGCTACCTGCAGCGCCTGGCGGATGTGGCGGGCGTGGACATCGCGTTGCAGGTGCCGGCCGGCCTCCCACCGTGGAGAGCCGATGGCGGCGCCTTGTTCACGCTGCTGAAGAACCTCGTGGAGAACGCCATCCAGCATGCGCCGCGCAACACGGTGGTGCGTGTGCAGGCGACGCACGACGGGCTGTGCGTCAGCGACGCCGGGCCCGGTGTTGCCGAGGACGACCTGCCGAAGCTCTTCGCGCGGTTCTGGCGCGGCGACACGCGGCGCAACGACGGTGCCGGTCTTGGCCTGTCGATCTGTCGGCAGATCGCCGAGGCGCACGGTGGCACGCTGACGGCTCACCGTGGTGCACCTGGATTGCGGGTTTGCCTGCATCTTCCAGCAGATGCTGCGCTCGCCCGCCAGGCCCGCCATTCGCGCGGTTGAAAGGGCCGATTTCTTCATGGGGGTAGGGGGCTGCACACGCTACGCCTCAGCGTGCGCCGCGGCGGGCGTGCTGAGGCCCGGAAGGGGACCCGCGCGGGATGCCAATTCGACTGTCGAAACCGTGAACGATGGCCTCTCTCACCCACCGCTGCCCCGCATGCCCATGCC
>NZ_JBFUGN010000481.1:0-4637 GCF_056402895.1 Rhizobacter sp. P3_B12
ATTATAGGTAGCGCCTGCTCACCTGGTGTCTGCCGATTTGCCCGGGCCGAAATGTGAATGCTATACTCGCGGTCTTTGCCCCACCCACCTGGATCACGCAAACAAAATGGCTACCTCCTCCAAAGTCAAGAAGACGGTCCGCATCGCGTCGGGCCGCAAGCGCGTCCGCCAGGACGTGAAGCTCAACGCCGCCAACACCGCGCTGCGTTCGAAGTTCCGTACGGTCGTCAAGAACGTTCAAAAGGCTGTTGTCGCCGGCGACAAGGCCAAGGCTGTTGAAATCTTCAAGACCGCCCAGGGCGTCATCGATTCCGTGGCTGACAAGGGCCTGTTCCACAAGAACAAGGCAGCTCGCCACAAGAGCCGCCTGTCGGCCAAGATCAAGGCTCTCGCAGCCTGATTGAAAGATTCCAGGTGGTAAGTGAGAAGGCCCGCTCAGCGGGCCTWTTTCATTGGTGCCGCGAAACCTGGAGGCCAGGGTATCAGGCGGCCTGCTGTGCCGACGGCGGCACCGGCGCCAGCTGACCGTTCGGCAGCAGGCAAGCCTCGACGACCTGCAGGTCGTTGTCGCGCGCGAAGTTCATCACGAAGTCCCAGGCCATCGGCTCCAGCGCCTTCAGCTCCTCGCTGACGATCACGCACTTCACGCCGTTGATCACGCGCGGCACGCAGTACGGCGAGTAGCCGATGAACGACCCGATGCCGCCCGCCGAACCGCCGGGGCGGAAGCTCGACATCGCCCCCGCCAGCCGCTCCGCCCAGTCGCTGGGTCGGAAGGTCTTGCCATCCTTGGTGATGCCTTGGATGAACACTTCGCGGGGCAAGGGTGAGGTCATGCGTGCTGCGGGCGTGGGGTCGAACGGATGGCGGGTCGGCCGCCGGCTATTGTGCCGCGAATATGCTGCGCCGCAGCACATTGCGCGGCCCGCCAGGGGCTTGCACCTGTGCCTTTATCGGCGGGGCGGGACCGACCCTTAGAATCCAAGGCCCCGTGCGGCGCCCTTGCTGCCCGGTATTGCGCACTTCCGGAGTCTTCCCGCAATGAATGCGACCACCGCCCCCGCCGCCCAGCCCATGCCCCACGTGATGCCGACCTACGGTCGCCTGCCGTTCGCGCTGTCGCATGGCCGAGGCTGCTGGGTGTGGGACACCGACGGCAAGAAGTACCTCGACGGCCTGGGCGGCATCGCCGTCAACACCGTCGGCCATGCGCACCCGAAGCTGGTCGCCGCGCTGCAGGACCAGGTCGGCAAGCTGATCCACAGCTCCAACTACTACCAGGTGCCGCTGCAGGAGCAGCTCGCCGCGAAGCTGACCGAGGTCTCGGGCCTGACCAACGCCTTCTTCTGCAGCACCGGCCTGGAGGCCAACGAAGGCGCGCTGAAGATCGCCCGCAAGTACGGCCACGACAAGGGCATCGATCGCCCGGAGATCATCGTCTACGAGAAGGCCTTCCATGGCCGCTCGATCGCGACGCTCTCGGCCACCGGCAACACCAAGGTGCAGGCCGGCTTCGGCCCGCTGGTCGAAGGCTTCGTGCGCGTGCCGCTGAACGACCTGGCCGCGGTGCGCCAGGTGGCCGCCGAGAACCCGAACGTGGTCGCGGTGTTCCTGGAGGTGATCCAGGGCGAAGGCGGCATCAACGTCTCGACGATCGAGTACCTGCAAGGCATCCGCAAGATCTGCGACGAGCGCGGCTGGCTGCTGATGCTCGACGAGGTGCAGTGCGGCCTGGGCCGCACCGGCAAGTGGTTCGCGCACCAGTGGGCCGGCATCAAGCCGGACGTGATGCCGCTCGCCAAGGGCCTGGGCTCGGGCGTGCCGGTGGGCGCGATCGTCTGCGGCCCGAAGGCGGCCAACGTGTTCGGCCCGGGCAACCACGGCAGCACCTTCGGCGGCAACCCGCTCGCGATGCGCGCCGGCGTCGAGACGCTGCGCATCATGGAAGAAGAGAAGCTGCTCGAGAACGCCGCCAGCGTCGGCGCTGCGCTGAAGGCCGGCATCGAGAAAGAGCTGGCCGGCGTGCAAGGTTTCGTCGAGGTGCGCGGCCAGGGCCTGATGCTCGGCATCGAGCTCGACCGCCCGTGCGGCGTGCTGCTGAACCGCGCGGCCGAGGCCGGCCTGCTGCTGAGCGTCACCGCCGACCGCGTGATCCGCCTGGTGCCCTCGCTGATCCTCACCGCCGACGAAGCGGCGCAGATCGTGGCCATCCTGTGCCCGCTGGTCAAGCGCTTCCTGTCCGAAACCCCTGCCACGCCATGAAGCCCGGCATGAGCCTCATCAAGCACTACCTGCAGTTCAAGGATTTCCGCGCCGAGGAATACGCCTACCTGTTCGAGCGCGCGGGCATCATCAAGAAGCGCTTCAAGAACTACGAGAAGTACACGCCGCTGGTCGACCGCACGCTCGCGATGATCTTCGAGAAGGCGTCCACGCGCACCCGCGTCAGCTTCGAGGCCGGCATGTACCAGATGGGCGGCTCGGTGGTGAACCTGACCACCGGCGACAGCCAGCTCGGCCGCGCCGAGCCGATCGAGGACAGCGCGCGCGTGATCAGCCGCATGGTCGACCTGGTGATGATCCGCACCTACGAGCAGACCAAGCTCGATGCCTTCGCGGCGAACTCGCGCGTGCCGGTGATCAACGGGCTGACCAACGAGTACCACCCGTGCCAGATCCTGGCCGATCTCTTCACGTACATCGAGCACCGCGGCACGAGCACCGAAGGCGGCGCTCTCGCTTGCCTGGCCGGCAAGGTGGTGGCCTGGGTCGGCGACGGCAACAACATGGCCAGCACCTGGCTGCAGGCGGCGAGCATCCTCGGCTTCACGCTGCACGTCAGCACGCCGTCGGGCTACGAGGTCGACGCGAAGGCCGCCGGCGTCAGCGACACCGGCTGCATCAAGGTCTTCAAGGACCCGCTCGAGGCCTGCCGCGGCGCGCACCTGGTGACCACCGACGTCTGGACCAGCATGGGCTACGAGGCCGAGAACGAGGCCCGCATGAAGGCCTTCGCCGACTGGTGCGTCGACCGCGAGATGATGGCCGCGGCGCAGCCCGACGCCCTCTTCATGCACTGCCTGCCGGCGCACCGCGGCGAGGAGGTCGACGCCGACGTGATCGACGGCCCGCAATCGGTCGTCTGGGACGAGGCCGAGAACCGCATGCACGTCCAGAAGGCCTTGATGGAATACCTGCTGCTGGGCCGCATCGGTTGACGCCGACCGGCCCGCGGCACGCGACCGCATGAAGCTTGCCCTGATCACCGACCTGCATGCCAACCGCGAGGCCGTCGAGGCCGTGCTCGCGCATGCGCAAGCGCAGGGCGCGCAGCAGCACGTGTTCCTCGGCGACTACGTCGGCTACGGCGCCGAGCCGGGCTGGGTGGTCGACTGCGTGCAGGCCCACGTGGCCGGCGGCGCGATCGCGGTGATGGGCAACCACGACGCGGCCGCGGTGCAGGGCGCGCAGCCGACGATGGTGCCCGACGCACGCGAGGCCGCCGCCTGGACGCACGAGCGGCTGACGCTGCCGCAGCTCGACTTCCTGTCGAAGCTGCCGCTCACCGCGCGCGACGCCGACCGCCTCTACGTGCATGCCAACGCGCATGCGCCGGCCGCGTGGGGCTACGTCACCGGCCGGCTCGATGCGGTGCGCAGCCTGCATGCCACCGATGCGCGCATCACCTTCTGCGGCCATGTGCACGAGCCGCTGCTGTTCCACCTGTCGGGCACCGGCAAGGTCGGCGATTTCACGCCGGTGCCGGGCGTGCCGATCCCGCTGTCGCCGCAGCGGCAATGGCTGGTGATCCCCGGCTCGGCCGGCCAGCCGCGCGACGGCAACCCGGCCGCCGCCTATGCCACCTTCGACACCGTCAGYGGCGACCTGACCTACCACCGCGTGCCCTACGACCACGAGGCCGCGGCCGCCAAGGTGCTCGCCGCCGGCCTGCCCGAACGCCTGGCCCAGCGCCTGATCGATGGACACTGAGGCCGGGCCGGCAAGGCCCTCGTCGCGCCTGGCCGCCGGCCAGGTCATCGACGGCTTCCGGCTCGACGCCCACCTGCACCAGGGCGGCATGGCCAACCTGTGGGCCGTCACACGCCTGGGCAGCGACGACCCGATGCCGCTGATCATGAAGGTGCCGCGCATCAAGGGCGGGGAGGACCCGACCAGCATCGTCGGCTTCGAGGTCGAGCAGATGATCCTGCCGTCGCTCGCCGGCGTGCACGTGCCGAAGTTCATCGCCAAGGCCGACTTCACCGGGCAGCCGTTCATCGTGATGGAGCGGCTGTCGGGCGATTCGCTGCGCCGGCGCTTCGACGACGCGCCGCTGCCGATCGCCGAGGTGGTGGATGTCGGCGCGCTGGTCGCGACCGCGCTGCACGACCTGCACCGCCAGCACGTGGTGCACCTCGACGTGAAGCCGAGCAACATCATGTTCCGCAAGGCGCCGGACGGCTCGCGCACCGATGCCGTGCTGGTCGACTTCGGCCTGTCGCGCCACGACTTCCTGCCCGACCTGCTCGACGAGGAGTTCGAGCTGCCGATGGGCACCGGCCCGTACATGTCGCCGGAGCAGGTGCAGTTCATCCGCAACGACCCGCGCAGCGACCTGTTCGCGCTCGGCGTGCTGC
>NZ_JBFUGN010000482.1:0-4623 GCF_056402895.1 Rhizobacter sp. P3_B12
AACCCGGCGAGTCCCGCCCGCAACGCAGCTACGCCCCGCCGCGGCCGCCGGCCGATCCGTTCTTCGACAAGCCCTACGAGCCGAGCACCACCGCCACCGAGGCGGCCTGGGAAAGCAAGGCCGCAGCCGCTCCGTCGACGAGCCGCCTGTCGCCCAACATCAAGCCGAAGAAGAAGGTCGCGGCGCTGTTCGGCGCCAAGGTCACGCCGCCGCAGGCTTGATGGCTCGGCAGGGCTGACGGCCCCTCAGCCCGCCAGCAGCGAGAACACGGCCGGCACGTCGTTCGGCAGCTCGACCGGCTGGCTGCGCCAGCGGGCCACCGTGTCGCAGCGGGTCCAGGCGCCCGCCAGCGTCAGCCCGCAACTCACCGACAGGCGGGTGTCCGGGTTCAGCGTGGCAAGCAGGGCCGCCAGCAGCGACGCATTCCGGTACGGCGTCTCGATCATCAGCTGGGTTTGCCGGAGCTTGCGCGACAGCGATTCCAGTTCGCGCAGGCGGCCCGCGCGCTGCGCCGCATCGACCGGCACGTAGCCGACGAACGCGAAGCTCTGCCCGTTCAGGCCGCTGGCGCCCAGCGCCATCAACAGCGAACTGGGGCCGGACAGCGGCACGACGCGGATCGACATCGCATGCGCGGCGCGCACCAGCTCCGAGCCCGGATCCGCAATCGCCGGCAGCCCGGCTTCGGAGATCAACCCGATGTCGTGCCCGGCCGATGCCGGCGCCAGCAGGGGTTTGAGGTCGGGCGGCGCGCCGGCATCGCGGCCCTTCGGCGGCCGGGGCAGCTCGACGATCGAGATCTCCTGCAGCGGCCGCGCAAGCGGCTGGATGGCGTCGACCCGCTTCAGGAATGCGCGCGTCGTCTTCGCGTTCTCGGCGACCCAGTGGCCCAGGCCTGCGGCGGTGCGCAAGACGCCGGCGGGCAGCACCTCGCGCAGGTCGCTGTCGGCCGAGACGCCGAAATCCAGCGTGTTCGGCACCAGGAAGAGTTGGCCGGAGGTCGTCATCGATCAGGCGGCGAGCGGGTCGATGCCGGCCTGGCGCAGCAGTTCGGCGGTGCGGATCAGCGGCAGGCCGATCAGCGCGGTCGGGTCATCGGATTCGATCGCGGTCAGCAGGGTGATCCCCAAGCCTTCCGATTTGGCGCTGCCGGCGCAGTCGTACGGCTGCTCGGCGCGCAGGTAGCGTTCGATCTCGTCGTCGGACAGGTCGCGAAAGCGCACCCGCACCGCCACCAGCGCCGAGGCTTCGAAGCCGGCCTGCCGGTGCACCACGGCGACGGCGGTCTGGAACACGATGGACTTGCCGCGCATCGAGCGCAGCTGCGCGACGGCGCGCGCGTGGTCTCCGGGCTTGCCGACCGGCGTGCCCGCCAGGTCGGCCACCTGGTCGGAGCCGATCACCACCGCGTCCGGTGCGTGGGTTGCGACGGCGCGGGCCTTGGCCAGGGCCAGCCGCAGTGCCAGTGCGGCGGGTGCTTCACCCGCCAGCGGTGTTTCATCGACCTCGGGCGAGCGAACCTCGAACGGCAGGCGCAGGCGCTCGAGGAGTTCTCGCCGGTAGCGCGAGGTCGAGCCGAGGATCAGCAAGGGGCGTGGGGTCATGCGGCGCATTCTCCCATCGCACTCCCATCGCGCGCGCGCCCGTACACTGGAAGGATGAAGTCCCGAGTCACCGATCCCCGCCACCTGGATGCCGAGGCGTTTGCCCAGGAATCCGTCCGGCTCGAAGGCCGCTGGTCGCAAGACGACCTGCTGCGCCTGAAGCAAAGCACCCTGCCTGAAAGTGATGCCGAAGTCGCCTGGACAGCCGAAGGCGAGCGCCGCGAAGGGCGCGCCGGCAGCGCCGAGACCTGGCTGCATCTGACAGCCGAGACCCGGGTGCCCCTGCAATGCCAGCGCTGCCTGTCGCCGATGACCGTGCCGTTGTCGATCGACAGTTCGCTGCAGTTCGTGGCCGGTGAAGATGCGGCCGCGGCGCTGGACGCCGACAGCGAACACGACGTGCTGGCGCTGAGCCGCGACCTGGACCTGCTGACGCTCGTGGAAGACGAACTGCTGCTGGCGCTGCCCATCGTGCCGCGTCACGAGCAGTGCCCGCAGCCGCTGGCCGTGCCGGTCTCGCCGGAAGAGGAAGAGGCCGGGAAGGAAGCTCATCCGTTTGCGGCCCTGGCCGCCCTGAAGCGCGGCCACCTCCCCAATTGATCCGGGCCTGGGAGGCCATGCTAGAATCGCAGGCTTTTTCGTCAAAGCGTTGATTGCGTCCCCGGAGCCCTGGGGATTTCAGCGCACCCCGCCTGGCTCCTGCGAGTGTCAGGAGGCTCAAGGAGAATTTTCATGGCCGTTCAGCAAAACAAGAAGTCGCCTTCCAAGCGCGGCATGCATCGTGCGCACAATGCCCTGG
Organism: Rhizobacter sp. P3_B12; assembly: GCF_056402895.1. Lineage (NCBI taxonomy): Bacteria > Pseudomonadati > Pseudomonadota > Betaproteobacteria > Burkholderiales > Sphaerotilaceae > Rhizobacter > Rhizobacter sp. P3_B12. The sequence goes on from NZ_JBFUGN010000482.1 coordinate 2,404, forward strand.
TCACCCCGGGCACCGCGATCGAGCCGACCACGGGCGAATCGCACCTGCGTCACCACATCAGCCCCAACGGTTTCTACCGCGGGCGCAAGGTCCTGAAGACCAAGGCTGACGCCTGAGTCGGTTGTCGCGCACTTCCGCCGGACCCGCGCATTGCCGCGGCCAAGGCATGATGCGTGAACCCTGCGAGACCTTGCATCGACCCGGCCTGCGGACCGTCGCAGTGCCGGGTGTTTGTCTTTTGGGTGGCGATCGCTCCGGCGTTCGCTGCCTGAGTTCGCTGCTTCTCCTGCACCCATGAACCCGATGTCGCCGCCCGCCGCGACCGATGTCATTCGCCTGTCCRTCGACTGCATGGGCGGCGATCACGGTCCCTCCGTCACGCTGCCGGCCTGCCGCGCTTTCCTGGCTGCCCACCCGCTGGCCGAGGTGGTGCTCGTCGGCCGCGCCGAGGCGCTTGCGCCGGCGGCCGGCTGGGACCGCTGCCACGTGGTCGCGGCCACCGAGGTCGTCGAGATGGACGACGCGGTCGAGGTGGCGCTGCGCCGCAAGAAGGATTCTTCGCTGCGCGTGGCGTTGATGCAGCTGAAGTCCGGTACCGACGGCCAGCCGCCGCGTGCACACGCCTGCGTGTCCGCCGGCAACACCGGCGCGTTGATGGCCGTCGCGCGCTACCTGCTGAAGACGCTCGAGGGCATCGATCGCCCGGCCATCGCCGCGGTGATGCCCAACCAGAAGGATGGCTACACGACCGTGCTCGATCTCGGCGCGAACGTGGACTGCAGCGCCGAACACCTGCTGCAGTTCGCCGTGATGGGCAGTGCGCTGGTCGCGGCGGTCGACGGCAAGGAGAACCCGAGCGTCGGCCTGCTGAACATCGGCGAGGAAGTCATCAAGGGCAACGAGACGATCAAGCGCGCCGGCGAGCTGCTGCGCGCCGCAGCCGAAGGCGGCCACGTCAACTTCCACGGCAACGTCGAAGGCAACGACATCTTCAAGGGCACGACCGACATCGTCGTCTGCGATGGCTTCGTCGGCAATGTCGCGCTGAAGACCGCCGAAGGCCTCGCGTCGATGCTGTCGAGCTTCATCAAGCAGGAGTTCACCCGCAACATCTTCACGAAGATGGCGGCGCTGGTGGCATTGCCGGTGCTGAACCACTTCAAGCACCGGGTCGACCACCGCCGCTACAGCGGCGGCGCGCTGCTCGGTCTGCGTGGCCTGGTGTTCAAGGCGCACGGCTCGTCCGATGCCTATGCGTTCGAGCAGGCCTTGAATCGGGCTTATGATGCGGCCCGCAATCACTTGCTGGATCGGGTGCACGACCGGATTCGCGATTCGCTGCATGCCTTGCCCACCCCTGCAAGTGCAAGCGGCGCATCGTCCGACGGTGCCGCCCTCGCTGCATGACCCAACCCTCTGCGACCCGCTATTCGCGCATCACCGGCACCGGCAGCTACCTGCCGCCGAAGCGCCTGACCAACGAAGCCCTGGCCGCCGAACTGGCCGCCAAGGGAGTCGAGACTTCCGATGAGTGGATCGTCGCGCGCACCGGCATCCGCGCCCGCCATTTCGCCGAAGCCGATGTGCCGTGCAGCGACCTGGCCCTRCCGGCCGCGCAGCGTGCGCTCGAGGCGGCCGGCGTCGCCGCATCGCAGATCGACCTGATCATCGTCGCGACCTCGACGCCCGACATGGTCTTCCCGTCGACCGCCACCATCCTGCAGCGCAAGCTCGGCATTGCCGGCTGCCCCGCCTTCGACGTGCAGGCGGTGTGCTCCGGCTTCGTCTATGCGCTGACGGTGGCCGATTCGATGATCCGCACCGGCGCGGCCAGCAAGGCGCTGGTGGTCGGGGCCGAGATCTTCTCGCGCCTGCTCGACTTCAACGACCGCACCACCTGCGTGCTGTTCGGCGACGGTGCCGGCGCCGTGGTGCTGGAGGCGAGCGACACGCCCGGCATCCTCGCGAGCGAACTGCATGCGGATGGCCGCCATGTCGACATCCTCTGCACGCCCGGCTCGGTGTCCGGCGGCAAGATCACCGGCGACCCGCTGCTGAAGATGGATGGGCCAGCGGTCTTCAAGCTCGCCGTCGGCGTGCTCGAGGACGTCGCGCGCTCGGTGCTCGCGAAGGCCGGCCGCACCGAGGCCGACATCGACTGGCTGATCCCGCACCAGGCCAACATCCGCATCATGCAGGGCACGGCCAAGAAGCTGAAGC
>NZ_JBFUGN010000483.1:0-4609 GCF_056402895.1 Rhizobacter sp. P3_B12
GCCGTGCGTCACGATCGTGATGCCGACCTACAACCGCGCCGCGCTGCTGCCGGGCACGATCGACGCGGTGCTGGCGCAGACCTTCGGCGATTTCGAGCTGATCGTCGTCGACGACGGCTCGGGTGACGACACCGCCGGCGTGCTCGGGCGCCGCTATGCCGACGAGCCGCGGCTGCGCTACCTGCGCAAGCCGAACGGCGGCGTGTCGTCGGCCCGCAACCTGGGCTTGGCGCACGCGCGCGGCGAGTTCATCGCCTTCCTCGATTCCGACGACCTGTGGCAGCCGTGGAAGCTGCAGCTGCAGGTGGCCGCGCTGCGGGCACTGGCGCCGCACGGCGTCGGCATGCTGTGGACCAACCTCGACGTGGTCGACGAGCACGGCAAGCTCGTCAAGCAGGCGCACCTGCGCGATGCGTACTCGGCCTACGGCCAGCTCGCGAAGCACGGGATCGCGGTGTTCGAGCACGAGGCGGGGCTCGCCGAGCTCGTGCCCGATGCGCAAGAGCCGCAGGCCGGCATCCGCGTGTACTGGGGCGACGTGCGCTCGCGCATGCTGATCGGCAACCTGTGCCAGCCGTCGACGCTGATGCTGACGCGCGAGCGCGCCGATGCGATCGGCGGCTTCGACGAGAGCATGGTGTCGGGCGAGGACCATGCCTACCACCTGAAGGCGAGCCGCGCCGGCCCGGCCGCGCTGCTGGACGCGAGCGCCGTGCTGTACCGCAAGGGCGCCGCCGACCAGCTGACCCAGCCGGCCTACCGCTGGATGATCGCGAGCAACTACCTGAAGACGCTGCTGCCCGAGGTGGAGCGCGAACGCGCGCGCCACGGGGGCCGGCTCGACCTGCCGCCGGCGCTGCTGACCGAGACGATCGCGAGCGCCTACGAATGGGTCGGCATGGAGATGTGGTACCGCGAGGACTACGCGGCCGCGCACCGGCATTTCGGCGACAGCCTGCGGCAGCGCTGGAAGCAGCCGAAGCTGTGGGCGCTGTACCTGGTGACGGCGGTGCCGCCCGGGGCGATCGACTTCCTGCGGCAAACCCTGCGCCGCCTGCGCCGGGGATGACGACCCCTCGGTCGATGAGTACATCGACCGATCCCCCGAGGGGATGCGGGCCGGCTTGGGGCGGCCCGGCGCTCGACCCGCTAGCATACGAGCCATGGGCCACCACACCATCCGCTCGCTGCTCGTCGACCTGTCGACCCCGTTCGAGCGGCGCTGGGCCGGCGGCGATGCCTTCCTGACGGCGTTCTTCAACGCGCTGTCGATGAGCTTTCCGGTGGGCGAGCAGTTCTTCATCGATGCGGTGCGGGCCGCCGCGAAGGCCTTGCCGGCCGACGTGCAGGCCGGCTTCGCCGACGAGGTGCAGGGCTTCGTCGGTCAGGAGGCGACGCACCGCCGCATCCACGGCCTGTTCAACGGCCAGCTCGAAGCGCAGGGCCACCGCAACACCTGGGGGCCGCGCGCGGCGCGGCGCATCGCGCGCTTCCAGCGCATGAGCGGCGACCCGCGCCATGCGCTGGCGGTGACGGCCGGCTACGAGCACTTCACCGCGATCATGGCGGCCTGGATGCTGCAGCACCCGCAGCGGCTCGACGGCACCGAGGCGCGGCTGCGCACGATGTGGCTGTGGCACGCGTCCGAGGAGACCGAGCACCGCAGCACCGCGTTCGACGTCTACCGGGCCGGCGGTGGCAACCACCGCTGGCGCATCCGCTGGTTCCGCGTCGTCACCTTCTTCTTCGTCACCGACGTGATGCGCCAGACGCTGCGCAACCTGTGGCACGACGGCGCGCTGCTGCAGGGCGGCACCTGGCGCAGCGCCTGGCGCCTGCTGTTCGCGAAGGGCGGGCTGGTGCGCGAGACCTTCAAGCCATGGCGGGCGTACTTCCGGCCGGATTTCCACCCGCTGCAGCAGGACGAGCCGCGCGCCGCGGCGTGGCTGCGCGAGAACGCGGGGCAGTTCCGCGAGGTGCAGTGACCAAGGCCCGGGCTCAGGCCCGGCGCCGCACGCGCCATGCCAGCAGCCCGATGCCGAGCGCCATCGTCAGCGCGGTCGCCGGTTCCGGCACCGCCGCCAGCGGCGAGCTGAACGCGAACACCTCGAAGGCGGCGAACAGCGGCAGGCTGCTGTTGTTGTGCACCGTCAGCGACAGCACGCCGAACGAGTCGGCGCTGTAGGTGAAGTCATCCGGGCTGGCGACGCGCCCCTGCGAGCCTGCGTAGTAGTCGAACGGATCCCGGTTCAGCATCCACGCCCTCAGCGAGACCTCGTGCCGATAGGCCTGCTCGTCGCGCAGGCTCAGTGTCGCGACGTTGAAATGCTCGTCGTCGACGGTCTCGGTCTGGTAGTGGGTCGTCAGCGGATTGAAGTCGCTGCGCGTCAGGGTGGCAATGCCCGAGATCGTGATCGACGCGAACGGGTCCAGCTTCAAGGCCCGGTACCAGCTGATGTCGGCATCGGCCCCGTCGGTGGGCAGGTCGGTTCGCCAGCTCACGCCCAGCTGGTCGGGGCCGGAATGCGCCTCGGTCGACAGCACCGAACCGGGCAGCGGTGCCTGCTGCAAGGCGCCGACCCCGAACGGCGGGCTGAAATCCAGGCCGTTCTGGAAGGTGTAGCCGAGGTCGTGGCGGACGTTGTCGCCGTTCGCATGCCCGCTCGACAGGCTGGCGCGGGTCCAGTTGCCCGTCCACCAGGTGCCCACGCTGCCGGGCAGGCGGGGCGCGTCCGGCGTCGGCGCCAGCGTGGTCAGCGACAGCGGGTCCAGCGTGAACGAGGCGCTGCCGTACGCCTCGGCCTGCGCCAGGCCTGCCGCGCCGAGTCCGGCGAGCCCGGCGAGCAATCCCCCGAGCAGGCGGGCCAATGCATGGATCTTCATCGTCGATCTCCCGGTGGGCCCCGGGCGATGGCTCGGGTCGGCGGAACCTCGGGCAAACGGCGTGCCCGCACGGCCTCGCAACGGGAAAAGACCTAGTCATTTCTACGTACCGCCGCCGCGGCCTACGTAACGCCGTACGTAGTACGCTTCGCGGCTGATTTCCATTGCGCAGGAGACGCTCCATGAACAAGGTGTACGCCAGTGCCGCCGACGCCCTGAAAGGCATCGTGCGCGACGGCCAGTTGCTGGCCGTCGGCGGTTTCGGGCTGTGCGGCATTCCCGAGGCCCTGATCGGCGCGCTGCGCGACAGCGGCGCGAAGAACCTGACGGTGATCTCGAACAACGCCGGTGTCGACGGCTTCGGCCTCGGCCAGCTGCTCGAGACGCGCCAGATCAGCAAGATGATCTCCAGCTACGTCGGCGAGAACAAGGAGTTCGAGCGCCAGTACCTGGCGGGCGAGCTCGAGCTCGAGTTCACGCCGCAGGGCACGCTGGCCGAGAAGCTGCGCGCCGGCGGTGCCGGCATTCCGGCCTTCTTCACGAAGACCGGCGTCGGCACGCTGGTGGCCGAGGGCAAGGAAACCCGCGAATTCGACGGCGCCGTCTACGTGATGGAGCGCGCGCTGCTGCCCGAGGTGAGCCTGGTGAAGGCGCACAAGGCCGACCGCAGCGGCAACCTGGTGTTCCGCCGCACGGCGCGCAACTTCAACCCGGCGGTCGCGATGGCCGGCAAGATCACGGTGGTCGAGGTGGAAGAGATCGTCGAGACCGGCACGCTCGACCCGGACGTGGTCCACCTGCCGGGCATCTACGTGCACCGGCTGGTGCTGAACGCGCACCCCGAGAAGCGCATCGAGAAACGCACGATCACTGAAACGGCAGGGAGCTGACCATGGCCTGGACCCACGATCAAATGGCCGCCAAGGCCGCCGCCGAGCTGCAGGACGGCTTCTACGTGAACCTCGGCATCGGGCTGCCGACGCTGGTCGCCAACCATGTGCGCAGCGACATCGAGGTGTGGCTGCAGAGCGAGAACGGCATGCTGGGCATCGGCCCGTTCCCGACCGAGGACCAGGTCGATGCCGACCTGATCAACGCCGGCAAGCAGACCGTCACCACCATCCCCGGCTCGTCGATCTTCGGCTCGCACGACAGCTTCGCGATGATCCGCGGCGGCAAGATCAACCTCAGCATCCTCGGCGCGATGCAGGTGAGCGCGAAGGGCGACCTCGCCAACTGGATGATCCCCGGCAAGATGGTCAAGGGCATGGGCGGCGCGATGGACCTGGTGGCCGGCGTGCCGCGCGTGCTGGTGCTGATGGAGCACGTCGCGCGCAAGAAGGACGGCAGCGAGGACCTGAAGATCCTGCCGGCCTGCACGCTGCCGTTGACGGGGGTCGGCGTGGTGAACCGCATCATCACCGACCTGGCGGTGCTCGACGTGACGCCGCAGGGGCTGAAGCTGGTCGAGATCGCTCCGGGTGTGTCGCGCGAGGAGCTGCAATCGAAGACCGGGGTTCCGATCTTGTAGGTTCTTGCATCGGCGCGGAAGGCGCGTGCGGGGAGGCTGTGGCTCGCCGGCCGGGTCGGTCATCGCCCCTTGGGGGCGATGACTYCCCTCCGCTGACTGGTTTCATGGCCCGTCGCCCAAACTCCCGCCACTCACTTCGTTCGTTGTGGTCAAACAGTGGGCGACAGTCAGTGCACGAAGCGTGCTGCGCACGCG
>NZ_JBFUGN010000484.1:0-4606 GCF_056402895.1 Rhizobacter sp. P3_B12
GCGCCTGCAGGCGCCAGCGCACCTGGTTGGCGGCGTTTTCCACCGCGTCGAGCTGCGTCTCGGCGTCGGTCTTGGGCAGCGCCACCGCTCGTTTGTCGGTCATGCGCATCAGCAGGCGGCAGACCCGGTTGCCGCGGTTCAGGTGGCGCAGCGTCGGAAGCAGGCCGTCTTCCTCGACGACGCTCACGTCGCGGATGTTCTCGATCGCCACCTGGTGCACCTTGCCGGCGAAACCGCGCTGGAACCAGACGTAGCTCGCGCTGACGCTGACGCGCTCCCAGCGCGCCATGTCGAACACGACCGCGCCGAGCACGCCGAAGACGCCCAGCGTGATCAGCCAGCCGAACGAGAGCCCCACGCCCAGCCAGATCACGAGGCCCGCGACGATGGGCACGGCCACCACCTCGAGCATCGCGCGGTCGGAGGTGCCGTAGACGTTGCGCTCGTAGCCGGCGAGTTCGAGCTCGCCGCTCGCCAGCGGCTGGAACGAGGCGGCCAGCGCTTTCGCGCCGCGGCCGATGAAGATGTGGCCGGCGACCGCGAACGCGACGAGGAAGGGCAGCATCAGCCAGGTGCTGAACGAGGCGAAGCCGCTGGTGCTGCGGGTGGCGGCCTGGGCCRCGGACGGGCCGCCGAGCGCGCACAGCGCCAGCGGCAGCAGGAGGGAGCAGTGTCTGAGCATCTTGGTCACGGTCGCGACGGTAACGCGAAGCGCTCCGCCCGCAAAGAGGACCCACGAGAGTACCCGCACTCGGCCGTGGGGGCTCGCGGACGGTAGGCGAATCGACCGCGGGGCTGTGGCTAAGATGCCGCACTTCTTAACGAGGTGTAGCGATGAAATACCGTCGATTGGGCCGCAGCGGCCTGCAAGTCAGCGAGCTGTCGCTGGGCTCGTGGGTCACATACCACAACCAGGTGGACACCGGTTCGGCCAAGGAAATGCTCGCCRCGGCCTTCGATGCCGGCGTCAATTTCTTCGACAACGCCGAGGCTTACGCCGCCGGCCAGAGCGAGGTGGTGATGGGCGAGGCGTTCCGGCAGCTGAAGTGGCCGCGCCTGAACTTCGTCGTGTCGACCAAGTTCTTCTGGGGCCTGGACCGCGAGGGCAACACCGTCAACCGGCGCGACACGCTGAACCGCAAGTACCTGACGCAGGCGATCGACGGCTCGCTCAAGCGCATGCAGCTGGAGCACATCGACCTGGTGTACTGCCACCGCCCCGACCCGCACACGCCGATCGAGGAGACGGTCTGGGCGATGAGCGACATGATCACCCGCGGCAAGGCCTTGTACTGGGGCACCAGCGAGTGGAGCGCCGCCGAGATCCGCGCGGCTTACGACATCGCCGAGCGCCACCACCTGCACAAGCCGGTGATGGAGCAGCCGCAGTACCACCTGTTCCACCGCCAGCGCGTCGAGCAGGAGTACGCGCGGTTGTATGACGACATCGGCCTCGGCCTGACGACCTGGAGCCCGCTGGCCAGCGGCCTGCTGACCGGCAAGTACCGCAGCGGCGTGCCGCAGGGCAGCCGCGGCGCGCTGGAGGGCATGGGCTTCCTGCTGAAGGGGCTGACCGATGCGGACAAGAACGCGGCGGTGGCGAAGCTGGAGCCGATCGCCCGCGACCTGGGCGGCAACGTCGCGCAGCTGGCTGTCGCCTGGGTGAACCGCAATCCGCGCGTCAGCACGGTGATCCTCGGCGCGTCGAAGCTGTCGCAGCTGCAGGACAACCTGGGCGCGCTGGCGTTGACGCCTAAGCTGACGCCGGAGGTGCTGGCGAAGATCGACGAGATCACGCTGCCATTGGCAGGTTGAGGCAACCGTGGCTTGAATATGGAAGGGCCCTGCGGGGCCCTTTTTCTTTTGTTTCAGCATCTCCCGGGAGTTATTGGACGTTCGTATAGTTACGCCATGCCCCGCCCCTCCCAGAACGTCGACCAGCGCCTGCTCGATGCCGGCCTCGAACTGCTGCCGCTGACCGGCTGCGCCGGGCTGTCGGTGCGCCGGCTCACCGAGCATGCGGGCGTCAACCTGGGCATGTTTCACTACCACTTCAAGAGCAAGGACAACTTCATCCGTGCGGTGCTGCAACGCACCTACGAGGCGATGTTCTCCGCGCTGACGCTCGAGGTCGATGCCGCCGCCACGCCGCTGCACAACCTGCGTGGCGCGGTGCGCGTGCTGGCGCATTTCGGGCGCGCGCACCGGCACCTGCTGGTGCGCATCCTGGCCGACGCGATGGCCGGCGAGGCGGCCGCGCGCGAGTTCCTGCTGGCCAACCTGCCGCGCCACATCGGCATCGTCGGCGCGCTGATTGCCCAGGCCCAGCAGCGCGGCGAGTTCCGCGCCGCACCGCCGCCGCAGGTGCTGGCCTTCATCGCGGCGGGTGTCGCGTCGCCGATCCTGATCGGCACCGCGATGCAGGGCGCGGGCGGTCCACCCGGGGCCGGCGCGCTGATCGACGAGCACCTGCTGTCCGACGAAGCGATCGAGGCGCGCATCGATGCCGCACTGCGCGCCTGGCAGCCCTCACCTGGAGACGCCCCATGATGCGAACCGCCCTGCCGATCCTGCTCACCGCGCTGTTGTCGGCCTGCAGCCAGCCCGCCCCCGAAGGCTATGCCGGCTATGCGGAAGGCGACTACGTGCGGCTGTCGGCGCCGGTCGCCGGCACGCTGGCCAAGCTGCACCTGCAGCGCGGCGACCAGGCCGCCGCCGCCGCCCCGGCCTTCGTGCTGGAGCAGGAGAGCGAACGCGCCGCGCGCGAGGAGGCCGAGTCCCGCCTGCGCGCCGCGCAGCAGCAGCTCGCCAACCTGCGCACCGGCAAGCGCCCCGACGAGCTCGCCGCAGTGCGCGCCCAGCTCGCGCAGGCGCAGGCGGCGCTCGCGCTGTCGAATGCCGAGCTCGCGCGCACCATGAAGCTGGTGGCCGAGCAGTTCAACTCGCCGGCCACGCTGGACCAGGCGCGCAGCAAGGTGGCGAGCGACCAGGCGCACGTCAACGAACTGGCGGCGCAGCTGCGCGTCGCGAACCTCGGCGCGCGCAGCGCCGAGATCGCCGCCGCCGAGCAGGAGGCGAAGGCCGCGCAGGCGCTGCTCGCGCAGGCCGAATGGCGCGTCGCGCAGAAGACCCAGCGCGTGCCGGCTGCCGCCGACGTGATCGACGTGCTGTACCGCGAAGGCGAGTACGTGCCGCTCGGCGGCCCGGTGCTGACGCTGCTGCCGCCCGGCAACATCAAGGCGCGCTTCTTCGTGCCCGAGGCGGTGCTGGGCAGCCTGGCCCTCGGCCAGCCGGTCAGCCTGGGCTGCGACGGCTGCGGCGCGCCGATTCCCGCCCGGCTGAGCTTCATCGCGCGCGAGGCGGAGTTCACGTCGCCGCTGATCTACAGCCGCGAGAACCGCGCGGCGCTGGTGTTCATGGTCGAGGCCCGGCCCGAGCCCGCCGAGGCGCGCCGCCTGCGTCCCGGCCAGCCGCTGCAGGTGCGGCTCGGCGCGAAATCATGAGCACCGCCCTCATCGACGTGCACGGCCTGACCAAGCGCTACGGCGGCCGCACCGTCGTCGACCACGTCGACCTGCGGGTCGAGAAGGGCCGCATCCACGGCTTCCTCGGTCCGAACGGCAGCGGCAAGACAACAACGATTCGCATGCTGTGCGGCCTGCTGACGCCGGACGACGGCGGCGGCACCTGCATGGGCCACGACATCCGCACGCAGGCGCGCCAGATCAAGCGGCAGGTCGGCTACATGACGCAGCGCTTCGGGCTCTACGAAGACCTGAGCATCGAGGAGAACCTCGATTTCATCGCCCGCGTGTATGCCGTGCCTGACCGGCGCGCCAAGGTCACCGCGACGCTCGGCCAGCTCGGGCTGCAGACGCGCCGCACGCAGCTCGCCGGCTCGCTGTCGGGCGGCTGGAAGCAGCGCCTGGCACTTGCCGCCTGCCTGATCCACGCGCCGCAGCTGCTGCTGCTCGACGAACCGACCGCCGGCGTCGACCCGGCGGCGCGGCGCGACTTCTGGGACCAGATCCACGACCTGGCCGCGGCCGGGCTGACGGTGCTGGTGTCGACCCACTACATGGACGAGGCCGAGCGCTGCCACGAGCTCGCGTACATCGCCTACGGCAAGCTGCTGACGCAGGGCACGGTGCAGCAGGTGATCGCGAGCGCGAAGCTCGTGACCTGGGCGGTGGCCGGCCCGGACCTGGTGGCGGTCGGCCACCGGCTGCGCGACGCGCCCGGCATCCGCACGGTGGCGCCGTTCGGCACCACGCTGCACGTCAGCGGCGACAGCGAGCAGGCGATCCGCGACGCGCTCGGCACGCTCGGCCGCTCCGACCTGAAGGCGAGCGCGATCGAGCCCAGCCTCGAGGATGTCTTCATCGCGCTGATGCAGGACGCGAAGGACAACTTCGCGGCCGACAAGCCATGAGCTGGCATCGCTTCATCGCCATCCTGGTGAAGGAGTTGCGCCAGGTGCGCCGCGACCGGCTGACCTTCGGGATGATGGTGATCGTGCCGATCATGCAGCTCGTGCTGTTCGGCTTCGCGATCAACAACGACCCGAAGCAGCTGCCGGCGGCCCTCGTCGTGCAGGACCACAGCG
>NZ_JBFUGN010000485.1:0-4603 GCF_056402895.1 Rhizobacter sp. P3_B12
TGCGACGCAGGTGCCGATCGCGATCGCGAAATTCCGCGACGAGGACAAGACCACGCAGGCCCTGTCGGCCATCATCCGGGCCGACCTGGAGCGCGCCGGCGTGTTCCGCGGCGTCGACACCAGCGTCGCGATCGACGAGAACGCGCAGCCGGCGATGGGCGAATGGCGCTCCCGCGGCGCCGACGCGCTGGTGGCCGGCTCGGTGACGCGGCTGGCCGACGGCCGCTTCGACGTGCGCTTCAAGCTCTGGGACATCGTCAAGGGCCAGGAGCTCGGCGGCCAGAGCAATGCCGTGCAGCCGGCCGACCTGCGGCTGGCCGCGCACCGCATCGCCGACTACGTCTACGAGAAGCTGACCGGCGACAAGGGCGTGTTCTCGACGCGCATCGCGTACGTCACCCGCACCGGCAGCCGCTACGCGCTGCGCATCGCCGACGCCGACGGCGAGGGCGGGCAGGTCGCGCTGAACAGCCCCGAGCCGATCATCTCGCCGGCCTGGGCGCCGAACGGCCAGGAACTGGCCTACGTGTCATTCGAGAAGCAGAAGGCGATCGTCTACGTGCAGAGCGTCGCGACCGGCGAGCGCCGCGTGATCGCCAACTTCCGCGGCTCGAACAGCGCGCCGGCCTGGTCGCCCGATTCGCAGTCGCTGGCCGTCACGCTGAGCCGCGACGGCATCTCGCAGCTCTACCTGATGGGCCGCAACGGCGGCGAGCCGAAGCGCATCACCACCAGCCAGGCGATCGACACCGAGCCGGTGTTCACGCCCGACGGCCGCACGCTGTACTTCGTCAGCGACCGCGGGGGTGGCCCGCAGGTGTACCGCACGGCGCTGGCCGGCGGGGCGGTGGAGCGCGTCACCTTTTCGGGCAGCTACAACATCAGCCCGTCGCTCAGCCCCGACGGGCGCAACCTCGCCTACATTTCCCGCCAGGGCAACGCCTTCCGGCTGTACCTGATGGACCTGACCAACCCGGGCGCGACGCCGCTGGCCTTGAGCGACACCAGCGACGACGAGAGCCCGAGTTTTGCGCCGAACGGCCGGCTGATCATCTACGCATCGCGCGCACAAGGGCGCGACGTGCTGATGACCACGACGCTGGACGGCAAGATCAAGGCGAAGCTGGTGTCGACAGCCGCCGATGTCCGCGAGCCCATGTGGGGCCCGTACGGCCGCTGACGAAGCGGCCGGCGCATCTTTTCTCGACGACAACATGACCAGGAGTCTCCAATGAAAGCAACTCGTCTCACCCTTCTCGCTGCCCTGACCTCGGCCGTCCTGGCAGGCTGCGCCTCCGGCGTCAAGCTCGACGACAAGCCGGCCCCGGTGGAAAACCGCTCGACCGGCGGCACCGCGGCCAACAGCGGCGCCAACAACGCCGGCACCTCGCAGTCGCAGGTCGCGAGCGTCGACCTGACGAAGAACGCCCCGGCCGCGATCAGCAGCATCATCTACTTCGACTACGACAGCTACGTGGTGAAGGACGAGTTCCGCCCGACGATCGAAGCGCAGGCCAAGAGCCTGTCGGCCAACAAGGCGAAGAAGGTCTCGATCGAAGGCCACACCGACGAGCGCGGCGGCCGCGAGTACAACCTGGCGCTGGGCCAGAAGCGTGCCGAGGCGGTCGTGAAGTCGCTGGAACTGCTGGGCGTGCCGCAGACGCAGGTCGAGGCCGTCAGCTTCGGCAAGGAGCGTCCGGCGGTGCAGGGCAGCGATGAAGCCGCCTGGGCGAAGAACCGCCGCGCCGAGTTCAACGCCAAGTAAGCCGGAGGCCTGGCATGCAATCGATTCTTCGCGGACGGTCCGGCGGCGCCTGGTGGGCGCCGCTGCTGGCGGCCCTGGCCCTGGTGGCGGCGCCGGCCGCGCACGCCGGCCTGTTCGACGACGACGAGGCGCGCAAGGCCATCCTCGACCTGCGCGGCAAGCTCGAAGAGAGCAACAAGCAGCAGGCGCAGCGCCAGGCCGAGATGAACGCGCAGCTGCTCGAGGAGGTCGGCAAGCTCAAGCGCAGCCTGCTCGACCTGAACACGCAGATCGAGCTGATGCGCGGCGACGCGGCACGGCTGGTCGGCCAGAACGAGCAGCTCACGCGCGATGTGTCCGAGCTGCAGCGCCGCCAGAAGGACATCGCCCAGGGCGTGGACGACCGCATCCGCAAGCTCGAACCGCAGAAGGTCACGATGGACGACAAGGAATTCCTCGTCGATCCGGAGGAGAAGAAGCAGTTCGACGATGCGATGGCGGTGATGCGCAAGGGCGATTTCCCCGGCGCCGCGTCGGCCTTCGTCGCGTTCCGCCAGCGCTACCCGGCCAGCGGCTACAACGACGTGGCGCTGTTCTGGCTCGGCAATGCGCAGTACGGCAAGCGCGAGTACCGCGAAGCCACGGCGTCGTTCCGCGAGCTGCTGAAGGTGGCGCCGGCCAGTCCGCGCGCGCCCGAGGCGCTGCTGTCGATCGCGAACTGCCAGCTCGAGCTGAAGGACGCGAAGGGTGCGAAGCGCACGCTGGACGACCTGCTGAAGACCTACCCGAAGTCCGAGGCCGCCGAGGCTGCCAAGGAGCGGCTGGCGTCGATGAAGTGACGGGGCTGCCGTGAACGCCGTCAACGACCTGCCCGTTTCCGACCTGCTGGCTTCCGATCCGCTGGCGCCGGACCTGGAGCGCCGCTTCGGCGGTCTGCGCCGGCTGTACGGCGCGGCCGGCTACCAGCGCCTGCGTGCGCTGCGCGTCGCGGTGGTGGGGCTGGGCGGCGTCGGGTCCTGGACGGCGGAGGCGCTGGCGCGCAGCGGCATCGCGTCGCTCGTGCTGATCGACATGGACCACGTGTCCGAGTCGAACATCAACCGGCAGGTGCAGGCGACCGGCGCGACGCTCGGCAAGGCGAAGGGCGAGGCCTTGCGCGAGCGCATTGCCGACATCCACCCGGGTTGCGACGTGCAGCTGGTCGACGACTTCGTCACCGCGGACAACTGGCCGGCGCTGCTGCCGGGCCCGGTCGACGCGGTGATCGATGCCTGCGACCAGGTGCAGGCCAAGCTCGCGCTCGCGCAGTGGGCGATCGCGACACGCACGCCGCTCGTGATGGCGGGCGCCGCCGGCGGCAAGCGCCGGCCGCAGGCGGTGGAGGTCGACGATCTCGCGAACGTCACGCACGATCCGCTGCTGGCCTCGCTGCGGCAGCGCCTGCGCAAGCAGCATGGCGCCCCGCGCAGCGGCGCGATCGGCGTGCGCTGCGTGTTCTCGCGCGAGGCGGTGGTGATGCCGGCCGCCGAGGGCGACGCCTGTGATATCGACACAACAACCGACGGCAGCCTGAACTGCCACGGCTATGGATCGAGCGTGGTCGTCACGGCAACTTTCGGACTGGTACTGGCGTCGGAAGCCCTCGAAATCGGGCTACAATCGCGGCTCCGCTGAATTGAAGCAGCGCCCGCAAAGATGTTCAGACATCGCACGGGCTTGATTCAAGGATGACCCCGCAAGGCATGTTATAGTCATGGGCTTGCTGGGTTGTTAGCTCAGTCGGTAGAGCAGCGGACTTTTAATCCGTTGGTCGCAGGTTCAAGTCCTGCACAACCCACCAGTTTCAGGGCTCCTAGCTCAGTTGGTAGAGCAGCGGACTCTTAATCCGTTGGTCGACAGTTCGAATCTGTCGGGGCCCACCAACACAGAACCCCGGACAGTCCGCAGCAATGCGACTCTCCGGGGTTTTCGTTTTGTCTGCAGGGAGTTCGCGTGTGAACGTCGAGGCTGCTGGCACCCCTGCAACAACGCATCGCGACAACTTCGATGGCGTGCGCCTGGTCGCTTCGCTGGCCGTGCTGTGGAGCCACGCATTCCTGCTGACCGGTCGCAGCGAGCCGATGCTGCCGGGCGGGATGCGATCACCGGGGCACCTGGCCGTGCTCGTCTTCTTCGCCATGAGCGGCTACCTCGTGTTCGGCAGCTGGGCGCGCGATGGGTCGGTGCTGCGCTTTGCACAGCGGCGCTTCCTGCGCATCTGGCCCGCCTATGCGGTCAACGTGATCGTCTGCGGGCTCGCGGCCTGGTGGTACGCCAGGGACGACCTCGACCTCATGGGGGTGCAATGGTGGTTCACGAGGCTGTTCTTCAGGGAGGTCGACCTGCAGCCGTTCGGACCGACGGTTCGCCATGAACTGAATGGAGCCTTGTGGACGATCCGCTACGAGATGGCCTGCTACCTGCTGCTGGCCGTGGGCGGATGGGTGATGGGTCGCCGGTTGAGGTGGGGGGCGCTGACCGTCCTCGCCCTCCTGCTGCTGGTATTCGCGTGGCAAGGAGGGCAGGCCGGCCTGGCCGGCGCCTTGCTTGACTGGGGAAATTTCCCCCACCTGGCGTACTTCGGCGCGTTCTTTCTCTGCGGCGGACTGCTGTTTCACTTCGATCAACGCCAACGCGTCGTGCCCGTGCTGGTCGGAGCCGGATTGCTGTGCGTCATGCTCGGCCAGCCGGAACTCGGCAGCCTGCTGATCGTGCCGGCGGGCAGCGTGTGGATCGGGCGACGATCATGGCCGGGGCTGCGCGCAGCGGCACGCTGGGGCGATTTCAGCTTCGGCATCTACCTGTGGGCCTGGCCGGCCC
>NZ_JBFUGN010000486.1:0-4595 GCF_056402895.1 Rhizobacter sp. P3_B12
TGGCGAGGATCTGCCCGGCATCGTTGATCAGCAACGCGGCGTCGTAGTCCCAGTACGGCAACGGGCCGGTGAGCCCGACGAAGGAGCTGGAGTCCAGCAGCGTTGCGCCGTTGCCGTCGGGCCCGGTGACGAACAAGCCCTCCGCGTAGGTGCCTTGGTGATAGCGGCCGACCACCCGGCCCGCGGCGTTGATTCCGCCCGGCCACACGTCCACGGACACCGGGAATTCGCCGCCCGCGGGAGGCAGTGGCACCTCGAGCGTGCGGCTGCTGCCATCGGCCTCGGCGATGAACCCGGTGGGGAAGCGCAGGCCGGGCGCCGCCAGTCCCACCACCTGCCCGCGGTCGTTGATGCCCAGGCCCCGGCTGAAGTCGCCGGGGTAGGGGCCGGGGATCTCACGCAAGGCAGCCCCGTTCGGCCCGGTGACGAAGGTGCGGTCCGTGCCGTCCTGCGGGGCCGAGGCATTGCTCATGCCGGTGACCTGTCCGGAGGCATTGACGGCGGTCGGGGTGCTGGTGCCGCCGGGGTACAGGCTGCCGAGTTCATGCAGGTTGCCGGCCTGCGCATCGCTGATGAAGCCGCGCCGAATCCCTGCAGCGTTCGTGCTGGTGCCCACCACCTGGCCGCTGGCGTTGATGGCGGTTGCGCTGCTGGAAGTGCCGCCCAGCGTGCCGAGGTCGCGGGCCGACATGCCGTTCGGGCTGACCACGAACGCGCGCGCGGTGCCGCCAGCCGTCGACGAGGTGCCGACCACCCAGCCTGCATCGTTGATGCCGGTTGCCCGGTTCCACGAACCGCCGAGCGTCGGGAGCGCGCTCAGGCCGATGCCGTTCGCGCCGCTGATCCAGGCGGTCTCGCCGGTCTCGCTCCACGACCCATCCGCCGCCTGGGCGAGGTGGGTTTCAAAGCCCACCGCCTGGCCGCTGTTGTTGAAGCCGGTGGCCTGCATCCAGCGCCATTCGCCCGGCCCCGGCGGAGGCCCCAGCGTCCCCAGGTCGAACAGCGTGTACAAGGTGGCGTTCGCCACCGCAGGCGCGCCGGCCAGGCTCGCAACGGCGCACAGCGCCGCGAAGAAGCGAGTGAGCGTCTTGCGCATGCTTGTTCTCCCGGCGTCAGGCGTTGATGCTCGCGCGGCGGCGCCACGCCAGCCAGCCGAGGCCGCAGGCCATCATCAGCAGCGCCGCCGGCTCGGGCACCGGCGTCACCAGGTAGGCGTGTCCGTTGGTCCCGTTGGTGATGAACTGGCCCGAGTCGTTGATGCCGGTCGCATTGAAGAACAGCCAGTCGCGGGCACCGGCCGCGAGGTTCGTGAAGCTCAGCGTGTTGACGTCGACCAGCCCGAGGCCGTTGGCGCCGCTGATGAATGCGTGGTCCATCATGTTGACGGTGAAGAAGTAGCTGCCGGCGACCTGGCCGATGCTGTTGAGCCCAAGGCCCTGGCTCGTCAACTTCCAGGCGCCGTGCATCTCGAAGCTGCCCATGTCGTACAGGTCCAGCACGCGGCCGACGCCGTCCCGCCCGGCGATGAAGGCGCGCCCCCGGTCGCCGACGAAGCTGGCCGACGTGCCGACGACCTGCCCTTCGCTGTTGATCGCGTTGGCGACCGAGTTGGTGTCGACGCCCGACATGTCGTAGCCGGCGACGGCGATCGGCATCATCACGTCGCCGTCGTAGCCGGTCATGAAGGCGCGGTCGCGCGGGACCGCGGCGTTGGCGTTGCCACGGTACTGCGCGCTGCCGACCACACGGCCCTCGCCGTTGACGCCATATGCCGTCGAGTTCGCGCCGCCGAGCGTGCCGATGTCGTGCATCGCGCCGCCGTTCGCGTCGGTCAGGTAGGCACGCTGCGTCTCTCCGTGAGCCGTGTAGGCGCCGACGACGCGGCCATTGGCGCTGATTCCGTTCGCAGTACTTGGCCCGGCCAGCGTGCCGAGGCTGCGCGGCGCGTTGCCGTTGCCTTCGTAGACGAAGCCGCGGGTGTCGCCGCTCGGCGTCGAGGTGGTGGTGGCCGAGGTGCCGACGACCCAGCCGCTGTCGTTGATGCCGGTGGCCTTGCTCCAGCTGCCGCCGAGCGTCGGGATCGCCGTCATGCCCCGGCCGTTCGCGCCGGTCACGAAGGCCTGGTAGCTGTCGGTGAACGAGGTGCCGTTGTAGCCGTTGTTGAAGGCGTAGCCGACCACCTGTCCGCTCGCGTTGATGCCGGTGGCGTAGCTGTTGCTCCAGCCGGTGCCGAGCAGGCCGAGGTCGGTCAAGGTGTAGTCGACGGCATGGGCCACGGGTGCGACGGACAAGCCCACGGCGGCGCACAGCGTGGCACACAGGCGCGCGAAGTTCTGCATCATCCTGACCCCCTGCTCGATCTGTGACTTGTGCCGCATTTCTACGACATGAACATGTCGGGCGGTGTCATTTTTCAACACACCCTCGCGGGCCGCGAGGTCTTGCCGGAGCGATCTGACGGATGAGCCTAGAAGCTCAGCACGTCGATGGTGGGCGGCACGCGAAAGCGCAGCGGCAGCTTGTCGATGCCGACGCCCGGGGTCACGTAGACGCGGGCGTTCTTCAGTTCGTACAGGCCCTGCTGAAAACCGCCATCGGTGGCGTGTGCCAGCAGGTGTTTCGTGAAGACGGGGATGTCGATCTGCCCGCCGTGCGTGTGGCCGGCCAGCAGCAGCGCGGCCTCGTCGGGCTGCAGGTCGAACACCGTGTCGGGGTTGTGGGTCAGCATCACGCGGTGCGCGCGGTCGACGGTCCAGGGGTGCGTGCGCGAGGCGTCGAGGTCGCGCTGCGCCGAGCCCGCGGTGCGGTCGCCCAGGCCCTGCAACTCGCAGCGGCCGAGCGGCACGCGCTTGCCATCGATGGCCTCGACGTGCGCGGCTGCCAGCGCCTGCTGCAGCTCATCGCGGAGCGGTGGGCCGGGCCGCTGTTCGTCGTGGTTGCCCAGCACCGACAGCATGCGATGCCGCACGCCGGCCAGCGGCGCGAAGGTGGTGCGCAGGTCGTGGCTCGGCTCGAAGGTCCAGTCGCCGGCCACCAGCACCGCATCGACCTGCAGCGTGTTCAGCCGGTCGACGAGGCGCTGCAGTTCAGCCTCGCGCACATAGAGGCCGACGTGCAGGTCCGAGATCAGCGCGACGCGCACGCCGCAGCTCGTGCCGAGCGGGGTCTCGCGCACCTGCAGCCAGTTCGGCTCGATGAAGCGGGCCCAGGTGAAGCAGCCGCACAGCGCCAGCGCCACGAGGCCGGCGGCGGTGGCAGCGGGCTTGCGGCGGCGCGCGGTGCGCCAGGTTTCGCGCGCCAGCAGCGCCAGCACCGGCCACAGCAGCCACGAACACCAGTAGATCGCGAGCTTGACGATGACGCGGTGGCTGTCTTCCTCTTCGTACCAGGCGCCCTGGAAATCGCGCGCGACCAGCGCGCCGAACAGCACGACGATGGCGATGCCCAACAGCACGCGCCACCCGCGAGCCCCGGCGCGGGCGATCGGAGCCCCCATCGTCATGGCGCGCGCTTCAGCCTGACGTGCGCGACCAGCCCGCCATCGGAGGCGTTGGACAGCTCGAAGTTGCCGCCCATGCGCTGCACCGCCTTCTCGACGATCGCGAGGCCGAGGCCGGCGCCGGTCGCGGCGGTGCGCGCGGCGTCACCGCGGAAGAACGGGGTGGTGAGCTGCTTCAGCTTGTCGGGCGAGACGCCGGGGCCGTGGTCGCGCACGCTCAGGATCACCCACGGGCCGGTGCGCGCATAGCTCACCTGCACGCGCGCGATGCCGGAATCGGTGGAGCGGCCGTAGCGGCGCGCGTTCTCGAACAGGTTCTGGAACACGCGGCCGAGCTCGATCTCGTCGGCCATCACCTTGGTGTCGATCGCCACGCGCGAGCTGATGCGGATCTGGCTCGGGTCGCGGAAGCCCTGCATCTCGCGCTCGACCAGGCTGCTCACGTGCACCGGCACCAGCTTGGTCTCGCCGGGGCGGGCGTAGTCCATGAACTTGTCGATGATGGCGTCGAGCTGGTCGATGTCGAGCGCCATGTTGCGCTTGGCCTCTTCGTCGTGCACGCTCATCTCGGCCTCGAGCCGCATCCGCGCAAGCGGGGTGCGCAGGTCGTGCGAGATGCCGGCGAGCATCACCGCGCGGTCTTCTTCCACCTTGGCCAGTTCGCGCGCCATGCGGTTGAAGCCCATGTTGACCTGGCGGATCTCGCTGGTCAGCGTGTTCTCGTCGAGCTGCGACTCGTATTCACCGTCGCGGATGCGGCTGGCGGCGAACGACAGGTCGCGCAGCGGCTGGTTGATCAGCCGCGCGATCGCGGCCGAGCCGACCACGGTGGCGAGCAGCGCGATGCTGACCCACAGCAGCCAGGTGCTGCCGGCCAGCGGGCGCACGCGCGTCGGGTCGGCCTGCAGCCAGTAGGGATCCTTCTCGATCGAGAAGCCGACCCACAGGCCGCCGTTGCCGTTGACCGCGGTCGCGACGATGGTGTCGGGGCCGAGGCGGGTGCGCAGCTCCTGGCCGATGGCGCGCGAGAAGCGGTCGACCTCGAAGGCCTCCCATTTGTCGCCGGGCTCGCGCGGCAGCACGCGCACGGCTTCCT
>NZ_JBFUGN010000487.1:0-4595 GCF_056402895.1 Rhizobacter sp. P3_B12
GCGATGTACTGCCGGATGATCTCGGTGAAGCTGCCGTCCGGCTTCAGCCCGAGCCGCGCCGCGCGGGCCGACTCGGCGCCCTTCGCCCAGCCGGACACGATGCCGGCGATGCGCTCGTCGCTGACGAAGCGCACCCGCTCGCGCACCGCGCGGCCRGCCACTTCTTCCAGCGCATCCAGCATCTGGCCGACGCAGATGTTCAGCGCCGGCAGGTTCATCGCGAGCCGGCCCTGGAAGGCCTCGCGGCTCGCCTCGAACACCGCGATCAGCCCCTCCACCGTGCGCGCCGGCGAGGCCACCGGGTGGYAGGTGTTGGCCGACACCGGGCACACCGCCTCCTCGCCGGCCAGCGGCTCGCGGACGATCCCGGAGAAGAACGACGAGGCCGCCCCGTTCGGCCGCCCCGGGCGCACCGTCACCGTCATCAGCCGGGCCGCGCGGCCGTCGATGAAACCCTTGCGCGTGTAGTCGGCCAGCAGGTACTCGCACATCAGCTTGTGCGTGCCGTACGAGGTCTGTGGCGCCGGCAGCGTGTCGTCGTGCACGCGTTGCGGCATCGGCACCGCGGCGTCCGGCCCGAACACCGCGACCGAGCTGGAGAACACCAGCCGCGGCACCGGCGCACCCTGCTGCACCGTCGCGCGCAGCGCATCGAAGAGCGCCCGCGTGCTGTCCAGGTTCGAGCGCAGGCCGAGCTCGAAATCGGCCTCGCATTCGCCCGACACCGCCGATGCCAGGTGGAACACGCCGTCGAAGGGCTCGTCGCGCAGCGCAGCGCACTGCGCCAGCAAGGGCCCGGTGCGCGCCTTCACGCGCGCGTCGGCCAGCAGGTCGGCGCGCGGTGCGGCCTGGTCGGCCAGCACCAGCGTCTCGATGCGTCGCCCGTTCAGCGTGCCGCGCGACAACAGCGCCCGGGCCAGGCGCGTGCCGACGAAGCCGGCCCCGCCGGTGATCAGCAGTTTCATGGGGTGCCTCCCGTCGAGCACACGGGCTCGGCGCCGGCCCATCATGCGCGCACTGCGGGTTGTCGCGAGCAGGGGCAGCGCCGATTGACAGGGTCATTGGTGTCGTCATACAACCGCCTGCCCCTCCAGGCATGACGCGAGGCTTGACGCATGGCGAGTGTGACGATCCAGTCGGTGAAGAAGCGCTTCGGCTCGGTGCAGGTGCTGCACGGCGTGGACATCGAGATCGCCGACGGCGCGTTCACCGTGCTGGTCGGCCCCTCGGGCTGCGGCAAGTCGACGCTGCTGCGCATGATCGCGGGGCTCGAGGAAATATCCGACGGCGAGATCCGCATCGGCGAGCGCCGCGTCAACGAACTGCCGCCCAAGCAGCGCGACATCGCGATGGTGTTCCAGAACTACGCGCTGTACCCGCACATGACGGTGCGCGACAACATGGCCTTCTCGCTGATGCTCGCGAAGCAGGACAAGGCGGTGGCCGACGAGAAGGTGGCGCGCGCCGCCGGCATCCTCGGGCTGAGCGAGCTGCTCGACCGCTACCCGCGCCAGCTCTCCGGCGGCCAGCGGCAGCGCGTCGCGATGGGCCGCGCGATCGTGCGCGATCCGCAGGTGTTCCTGTTCGACGAGCCGCTGTCCAACCTCGACGCCAAGCTGCGCGTCGCGATGCGCAGCGAGATCAAGGAACTGCACCAGCGCCTGAAGACCACCTCGGTCTACGTCACGCACGACCAGATCGAGGCGATGACGATGGCCGACCAGATCGTCGTGATGCGCGACGGCCGCATCGAGCAGACCGGCAGCCCGCTGACGCTGTACGACTACCCCGCGAACCTGTTCGTGGCCGGCTTCATCGGCTCGCCGTCGATGAACTTCCTGCCCGGCACGCTGCGCCGCCGGGCCGGCCTGCTGCAGGTGGAGCTGGCCGACGGCACGCAGATGAACGCGCCGACGCGCGCGGTGGGCGAGGACGGCCAGCCGGTGATCTTCGGCACGCGGCCGGAGCACCTGGCGCTCGGCGACAGCGGCGGCATCCCGTCGCAGGTGGTGGTGGTGGAGCCGACCGGTGCCGACACCTTCGTCGCCTGCCGGCACCAGGGCACCGAAGTGTCGGTGGTGTTCCACGAGCGGCACAGCTTCGAGCCCGGCGCGACCATCCACCTGCAGCCCGACCTCGGCCGCGCGCACCTGTTCGACGCCGGCAGCGGCAAGCGATTGGCCGCCTGATGGCCTGATTCCTTCACGGTGCCGCAGTGCGCCGCCTCACAACTTGACCAGGAGACAACGATGAGTGAATTCGATCGGCGCAAGTTTCTGGAAGGGGCCGCTGGCGTGGCCGCGCTCGGCACGGGCGCACTGTGGACGCCCGATGCCGGCGCGCAGACGCTCGCCTACAAGCCCGAGAAGGGCGCCAAGCTGCGCGTGCTGCGCTGGAGCCGCTTCGTGCAGGGCGACATCGATGCGTACATGGTGAACGTCAAGCGCTTCACCGAGAAGACCGGCATCGAGGTGCGCGTCGACAACGAGGGCTGGGAAGACGTGCGGCCGAAGGCAGCCGTCGCGGCCAACACCGGTGCCGGGCCCGACATCATCCTGTCGACCAACGACGACGCGAACCTGTACCCCGACAAGCTGCTCGACGTGACCGACCTGTGCGAGTACCTCGGCAAGAAATACGGCGGCTGGTACCCCGCCTGCGAGGCCTTCCTGCGGCCCGACGGCAAGAAGTGGATCGGTGTCGCGCTCGGGGCGACCGGCTCGCTGGTGGTGTACCGCGAGAGCCAGATGAAGGCGGCCGGCTTCGAGACCATGCCGAAGGACACCGACGGTTTCCTGAAGCTCTACAAGGCGCTGGCCGCCAAGGGCACGCCGGGCGGCATGGCGCTGGGCAACGCGACCGGCGACAGCTCCTGGTGCCACTGGCTGCTGTGGGCCTTCGGCGGCGCGCTGGTCGACAAGGACAACAAGGTGACGCTGGACAGCCCGTCCACGCTGAAGGCGCTGGAGTATGCGAAGGAGCTGTATTCGAGCTTCGTGCCGGGCACGCTGTCGTGGCTGGACCCGAACAACAACAAGGCCTTCCTCGACGGACAGATCAGCATCACCAACAACGGCATCTCGATCTACTACGCGGCCAAGAACTCGCCCGACCCGAAGCTCAAGGAGATGGCGGCCGACATCAACCACGCGGCCTTCCCGATCGGGCCGGTGGGGGTGCCGACGGAGAACCACCTGTTCTTCAACCAGATGATCTTCAAGTACACGAAGTACCCGCAGGCGGCCAAGGAGTTCATGCGCTTCATGATGGAGCAGGAGCAGTTCGACCCGTGGCTGCAGGGCGCCGGAGGCTACATCGCGCAGCCGCTGCGCGCCTACGAGAAGAACACGGTGTGGACGGTCGACCCGAAGCACACGCCGTACCGCGACAGCGTGAAGAACCTGCGGCCGGCGGGGTATGCGGGCAAGCTGGGCTATGCCTCGGCCGGGGCGCTGGCGGATTTCATCGTGCCGAACATGGTGGCCGAGGCGGGCAGCGGCTCGAAGACGCCGAAGGAGGCGATGGAGCGGGCGCAGAAGCGCGCGGAACGCTACTACAAGGTCTGATCGAGGCCAGCCCGTGAAGCTTCTCGAGCGCCTCCAGAACAGCCGCAACGCCCTCGGCCTGGCCTTCATGCTGCCGGCCGCGGTGCTGTTGCTGGTGTTCCTGACCTACCCGCTCGGCCTGGGCACCTGGCTGGGCTTCACCGACGCGAAGATCGGGCGGGGCGGCTCGTGGATCGGCCTCGAGAACTTCGAGTTCCTGGTGGGCGACAGCGTCGCGCGGCTGGCGCTGTTCAACACGCTCTTCTACACGGTGATCGCGAGCATCCTGAAGTTCGTGCTCGGCCTGTGGCTCGCGGTGCTGCTGAACAAGAACCTGCCGTTCAAGTCGTTCTTCCGCGCGGTGGTGCTGCTGCCGTGGATCGTGCCGACGGCGTTGTCGGCGATCGCCTTCTGGTGGATCTACGACGCGCAGTTCTCGGTGCTGAGCTGGGTGCTGATGAAGCTGGGCTGGATCGACCGGTATGTCGATTTCCTCGGCGACCCGTGGAACGCGCGCTTCTCGACGATCGTCGCCAACGTCTGGCGCGGCGTGCCCTTCGTCGCGATCTCGCTGCTGGCGGGGCTGCAGACGATCTCGCCCTCGTACTACGAGGCCTCGGCGATCGACGGCGCGACGCCGTGGCAGCAGTTCCGGCACGTCACGCTGCCGCTGCTGTCGCCGATCATCGCGGTGGTGATGACCTTCTCGGTGCTGTTCACCTTCACCGATTTCCAGCTGATCTACGTGCTGACGCGTGGCGGCCCGCTGAACTCGACGCACCTGATGGCCACGCTCGCGTTCCAGCGCGCGATTCCCGGCGGGGCGCTCGGTGAGGGTGCGGCGCTGGCCACGCTGATGGTGCCGTTCCTGCTGGCGGCGATCATGTTCAGCTACTTCGGGCTGCAGCGGCGCGCCTGGCAGCAGGGCGGCGACAAATGAAAACGCAGAGAAGTGCCATGCAAGAGAAGCCCGATTCGCAGGGCATGGACTACCTGCAGACGCTGCCGCGGCGTTGGGTGACGGTCTACATCCCGCTCGGCATCTTCGTG
>NZ_JBFUGN010000488.1:0-4587 GCF_056402895.1 Rhizobacter sp. P3_B12
TTCACGAACATGGTCTACGAGCAGCCGGACAGCCTGAAGCCGGTGGCCGACAAGTCGGCGCCGGCGGCGGAGCGTGCGCAGGCGAAGGCGAAGGCCGAAGCGCTGCTGGCCGAGGTGAAGAAGAACCCGGCGAGCTTCGCCGACGTCGCCCGCAAGAACTCGCAGGACACCGGCTCGGCGCTGAACGGTGGCGACCTCGACTTCTTCGGTCGCGGCGCGATGGTGAAGCCGTTCGAAGATGCGGCGTTCGCGCTGAAGCCGGGTGGCATCAGCGATGTGGTCGAGAGCGATTTCGGCTACCACATCATCCAGGTGACGCAGGCCCGCGGCGGCGAGACGAAGAGCTTCGACCAGGTGCGTCCCGAGATCGAGGACGAGGTCAAGAAGCAGCTCGCGCAGGCGAAGTATTCCGAGGCGGCGGTCGAGTTCACGAACATGGTCTACGAGCAGCCGGACAGCCTGAAGCCGGTGGCCGACAAGCTGAAGCTGCCGATCCAGACCGCGCAGGGCGTGGCGCGCACGGCGGGCCCGGCGGCCAAGGGCCCGCTCGCGTCGCCGAAGTTCCTGGAGGCGCTGTTCAGCAACGATGCGCTGCGCAACAAGAAGAACACCGAGGCGGTGGATGCCGGTTCGAGCCAGCTGATCTCGGCGCGAGTCGTCACCTACAACCCGGCTGCGATGAAGCCGCTGGCCGAGGTCACCGCGAGCGTGAAGGAGAAGCTGGTCGCGAAGCAGGCGGCAGCGCTTGCGCGCAAGGAAGGCGAGGCCCGCCTGGCCGAGCTTCGCAAGGCGCCCGAGACGGCGTTGACCGGTGCGGCGCAGGTGGTGTCGCGCGCGCAGGCGCGCGAGCTGCCGAAGCCGTTGATCGATGCGGTGCTGAAGGCGCCGGCCGCGAAGCTGCCGGCCGTCGACGGCGTCGACCTGGGCGACCAGGGCTACGTGATCGTGAAGGTCACGAAGGTGCTGGGCCGCGATCCGATGGCCGCCGACACGGTGCGCTCGCAAGGGCAGTACGCGCAAGCCTGGGCGGCCGCCGAAGCGCAGGCCTACTACGCCGCGCTGAAGAGCCGCTACAAGGTGGACGTGCACCCGGGCACGGCGGCGGCTGAAGCGGCTGCAGCGAGTGGCTCGGGCAACTGAGCGGCCCACTGATCAAAAGGCCTCCAGGTGAGGCTATAATCCGCGGTTCCGGTGGTGGCTGTAGCTCAGTTGGTAGAGTCCAGGATTGTGATTCCTGTTGTCGTGGGTTCGAGTCCCATCAGCCACCCCACACGAAGCCCGCTTGCAGCGGGCTTTTTCTTTGTAGCGCCCGCTAACGAGCACGCGCTGCTGAGGCTCGTTATTTCCCACGGTGGGAAATGGGGGCTGACTCGCGGCCCGGCGCGACAGCGCTTCAGCACTCCCTGCCGGCGCATACTTGCGAAGATGAACCCCCGCCGAGATCGCGTTTCCGCGCGGCGCCGGATTTGATGTCTAGCCGTCGCCTGTTCGTGGGCCTCATGGCTGACGACCGCATGCGCGATGCGGTGGACGTGCTGCGGTCGACGTGGGTCTGGCCGCCTGGCGCGCGCATGGTGCCGCGGCACAACCTTCACCTGACGCTGCACTTCCTCGGCGACGTCGACCTGGTCGACGAGGTGAGTCTGGTCGAGGCGCTGGCCGCCGTGCCGGTGCCCGAGCTGCAACTCTCGATCCAGTCGAGCGCGATTTGGCACGACGGCGTCGTGGTGCTGCTGGCAGAAGGCTCGCCGGTGTTAGACGACCTGCGGCGCGACACCGGCGCTGCGGTGGCCGCCGCCGGCCTGGAGATCGACCCGCGATGGACGCCGCACATGACGCTGGCCAGGCACGCAGGCGCGGCTCAGGCGCCTGTACCGATCGATCCGATGGTCTGGGCGCCGCGCGCGGTGTCTCTGGTCTGGTCGCGGCGCGAGGCCGCGGGCTACGAGGTGGTGCGAGCGTGGCCGACGTTCGCGGGCTGAGGGGACGAATGGCGGCAGTGGTGCCGCCCAGGTCGCGATTTTCGCGCTGCTCGCCCAGGTCTTCCGCGATCACGTCACCGCTTGTCCCCTCGCGAGCCCGAGCGCTAGAGCGCGCCGCGCTTCACTTCCTTCGACCGGTCGTACACGCGCGCCGTGGTTGCCGGGTTCGCATGCAGATCCGGCAACACCCCGTGCTCCAGCTTGTAGTGCGTCGTGTAGTAGGCGCGCAGGTCGTGAAAGGTGATGCGCGTGTGCAACACGCCGGCCTTCAGCGCCGCAGACATCAATCGCGACCAGGCCGACTTGAATCCTCGCTCGGTATGGGGGTTACCGTCACGATTGGGAAAGACGGCACCGACATCGGCGTCGAGGGCCAAGCCTCGCAGCCTCTTGAAAAGTTCGGCGAGGCGTTCGCTTATACCGACGGCCTCGATGGTCACCCGTCCTCGTTGCTTCGCGCGTTTCAGGCGCACCACTTCAGGCTCGACATCAGTCCAATGCAGCTGCCTGAACTCGATGCGTCGATTGCCGGCCAGTGCGGCGTACTCTGCCATCGCCGCCAATACCGCTGACTGGCCGCCTCGCGCCCGCGCCCACTCCAGGAAGCGCGTCAGGTCCGCGGACTCCGGCACTACGTCCCGAGGTCGCTCCTTGTTCCGGCGTACCTGCTTGCAGGGGTTCACATCGATGTCACCGCGGTTGATCGCAAGGTTCATCAGGTTCGAGAGCAGCGCCATCTCACGATTGGCTCGGACGGGTGCCTGGACCCGCTCCACCCGCAGATACCGGTTGCAGTGGACCGGCTTGATGGTCGCGGGGCTGATCCGACCAAAGACCTTGAGCAGGGGGGCACTGCTCTGTCGATAGTCAGTTCGAGTCGCATCCGATAGCTGGTGCCAGTCGGGGGACTCCTGATACAGGCGCCACAGCTCGTCGACGGAACCTCGATCGGTGTTCGCGCCGTTCATGTCGAGGACCTTCTGCAGAGCCTCCGCCCGGTTCGTGCCCAGGCGCTCCCAGGTTCCATCGATCTTCAGCACTCGGTACGTGAAGGTTTTGCCGTCTGCCCACGGGCGGGCCTCCATCCGCGGAAGCAGGCCTTTGGCGCTGACCCTATCGCGCTTCCTGCTCATGCTCGCACCGTCCAGGCCGGCTCGGTGTGGCGCCCGAGGCTTTGAATCACTGAGGCCGAGCCTCCTCGAACGAGGTTGTAGTGCGAGCGATTGACGAGCGGGCGCCCATTCGGGCGCTGTGCCACCTGCAGGCCGAGGCTGCGCAAGTATCGAACCTTCGCCGCGTTCTGGCGAAGCCCGGCACAGATCTCGTCAATCTCCAGGTCGGTGAGATCCGCAAGGTGCATCGCTGCGCCACCCTTCACGAGGTTCCAACCATCTGCGTGAGGCGCTGTCATGCCGGAGCCACCACCGGCGTCTCGCCGTGTTTGGATTGCTGTTCCTCGTTCCGCGGATGTTGTTCGCTGTCGGATTCGTCGGATGAAGGCGATGCGGGTGTCTCAGGCTCGGCCGCGAGTGCCTGCTCGATGTCGGCTGGGATGGCGGTCCCCGTCGCGGAGTCCTTGCGGGAGGGGCGTGGGCGGCGCTTTGGCTGCGCGGTATCGGCGGCCGAGACGCCATAGTGCGCCGCAGCGGCAAGCAACTGCTCCGGTTTGCGATCGAGCGCATAGGGGGGGACGCGGACGTTCTGGATCAGAGCGCAATCGAGGATGAACAGCGTCAGTTCGTCGAGCGGCAGTGTCGCAATGTGCGCCTGCAGGGCGGTCGCTTCGACGCCATGCAGTTCTGCCAGCAGGGCCTTGTTTTCCCATGCCACGCCCGAGTACGCCACCTGAGCAACCATCTGCAGGTCGAACGCGCTTCGCGACGCGACGGCCGCAGCGGTGCGCACGCGCGTGAGCAATGACATGCGGCCGTCGAGTTCGGCCTGCACCTCGGCCATCCGTTTGGCGTGCGCCTCTTCGCGCTTCTTGCGATCCGCTTCGCTCTCGACATGCGAGCGCGATGACGAAGGCTCTTTGACCTTCACGCCGGCGGCCTTTACCTCATCGATCTTCACGACCTGGTGCGTCTTGCCGTTGCGCGGATCTTGGATGGTGACGACGGTCGGCTTCGCGTCCTTCGCCACCTTCTTCAGAGCGTCGCGCACGTCGGCGAGCTTGATGAAGCCGCCCTTAATGTTGCCGCACGCGTCGATCGCCTGGCGAGCCTTGGATCCCTGCACGACGACCTTGCCGGCTTCCTGCAGCTTCGCGGCCTCGCGCTTCAGGTGCGCCTTCTTCTTCTCGGCGAAGCAATCGGGATCCGTACAGACGTCTGTACCGTGCACCGGCGCGCGATCGAGGAAGCGGCCGTACTTGTCCTTCCGGTCGGCCGGCGCATTGATGTCGTCGAACTCCGGTGCATTGCCAGTGCGCTTCGGGCAGCGCACGCAGTGCCCGGCGGCGGGCACCARCATTTCGTCCTCGAGGTCGAAGATCGCGTCCTTCAGGTCGAGCGAGAACTTCTCGCTGAGYAGGTCACGGATGATGCGGTAGCTGCGCTTGCCGCCATCGTCCAGCTTCGCGTGATATTCCTTGCTGATGTAGTTG
>NZ_JBFUGN010000489.1:0-4586 GCF_056402895.1 Rhizobacter sp. P3_B12
GCCTACAAGACCGTGACGCTGCAACTCGCCGCCAGCACGCCCGGCGTGCTGCGCATCCGCGTGCTCGGCGACGAAAAGGCCGTTCGCGACGCCGGCTGCTACCCCGTCGTGCTGCAGCCGGTCACGCCGGAACTGCGCGAGTACAGCATCCCGCTGGCCAGGTTCGCCTCGGAGTCGTACTGCGGCGCCAATGCGCGCACCATCGCGGTCACGCAGGGCGCCCTGTCGGCGGTGGAAGTGGCCGACGCGAAGGTGGCCGGCGGCAAGCGCGACATCGACTTCCAGGTGGGCCGCATCACGCTGAGCCGCTGATCAGCGGCTCGACTCGCCATCGGGTTTCGAGACGAGAAGGTCTGCAGGCTGACAGTCGAGGTACTCGCAGATCCGCTGCAAGGTGTCGAAGCGCACGCCCTTCACCTTGCCCTGYTTGAGCAGGGACAGGTTGGCTTCGGTGATGCCGACGTACTCGGCCAGGTCCTTCGACTTCACCTTGCGCTCGGCGAGCATGATGTCGAGCCGGACGACGATGGGCACGGTGGGCGTCTCGCTTCAGACGATCTGCGCGTGCTCGTCGGCAAGTTCGGCAGCTTGCGTCATGACGTGCGCGATCTGCCAGACCATGCCTGCGAACAGCAGCATCAGCAATTCGCTGGAGCCGATCGTCAACCCGAGTGAGCGTTGGCCGGGAGGCGCGCCCAGCGTGAGAAGCACGCTGATCAGCGCCGACGACACGAGCCCGCCAAGCGCTGCGGCAAACATGCCGACCGCGAAGCCGCGCAGGTGTCGCACCGTGCCCAGGCTGAAGGTTTCGCCGCGCGCGAAACCGAGGAAACAAAGGCGCGCACGGAACAGGCCGTAGGCCATCGCACATGCCGGCAGCATGCCTGCCAGCACAGCCAGGCCAGCCTGCCACCCCGCGATCTGCAAACCGGGCTGAGCTGCCGGAAATGCCGACGTGCCGCCCAATCGCGCCAGCCAGATCTCGGGCGGTGTCGTGCACAACCCGTAGAGCGTGAGTGCCGGAATGGCAATCACCATCGCGAGGCATGCGAGCGCAAGCAACGCGTTGAGCCGCGCGCCGACCGGCGGAATTGCGCTTGGCGAACTCTTCATGCAGACCCCTTGTCGAGGGTCTCAGTTTGCCATATATTTCTGTAAAACAATAATAAAACAATGCGAAACAGAAATTTTCTCAACGAACTGAGCACAAGGAAATGGCATGCTGAATCGTCGTGCTGTCTGCATCACATTGGTCTTGCTGGCCGGGTGCGCGGACGTCAACTGGGAGCGCGCCTTCTACGAAGGCCAGCGCAACACGGCGCAGCAATGCCGGCTGAGTCGAAAGCCGGCCGACCCGCCCTGCCCGGTGCTTCCCGAGTTCGCCAACTATGAAAAGGAGCGCGCACGCGCGGCGGGTACCGAGCCCGCCGAGCCTGGGCGGCCCGCTGAGACACCCCGGCAATGAAAGGCCTGGCGCCCGGCGTCAGAGGGAGAAGCCGAGCAGCGCCGCCACGCCAGCCTCCTTGTTGGGGCGCGTGAAGCCGTCGCGCGTCAGCCGGCTCATCCTGATCGTCAGCGTGTCGGTCATGAACCACTTGTCGTACAGCGCGTTGATCTCGCCACTCGCGTAGAGGCGCATCAAGCTGCGGTCCACCGCCGCCAGCAAGACCTTGTCACCCTTTCGGACCATCACCGCATAGGGCTCGACCGAGAGGGCCAGGGCGCTCACCTCGAGCGAATCGAGCGCGCGGTCGGCGGACACCAGGCCGAGCAGCAACGAGTCGTCCTGCGGGAAGGCCCGCGCCCGGCCTTCCTTCAGCGCCTGGTATGCCTCTGCATTGCTGGTGTACGACTGGAATTGCGCACGCAGCTCTCCGTCGCCCAGTTGCTTGAACAGCTTCTCCGAGGTCGTGCCCTTGATGAGCGCGATCGGCAGCCCGTTCAGGTCCTTCACCGTGTTGACCTGGATGCTCCTGGACGTGAGAACGCGCATCGAGGCCACGAAGAACGAGTAGCTGAAATCGACCTTCTGCTGGCGCGCCTGGGTGTTGGTCGTCGACCCGCATTCGAGGTCGATCTCGCCGGCCTGCAGCTTGGGAATGCGCTCCGCGCCGCTGACGACCTTGAACTGCACCTTGAGTTCGCCGAGCTTCAGCTCGCGCTTGATCTCCTCGACGGCGTTCATGCACAGGTCGACCGAGTAGCCGACCGGCTGCTTCTGCGCGTTCAGGAACGAGAAAGGCCGGGCCGATTCGCGCACGCCGATGGTGATGGCCCGGCTGTCGCGGATCCGGGTCATGGTGTCGCCGTGGGATTGCGACCACGCAGCGCCGCTGCAACCCAGCAGCAGCAGGCACGACAACACGCGAGGCTGAAATGAAGACATGACCCGGACTCCTCCAAAAGCCCGGAGTCTGGAACTCGCCGTCACCGAAGAAATGATCGCCTCTCGATCGAATCATGATCTCTGACACCGCGCCGCCCTGCGTGAGGAATATCTCCGGATGCGCCGCATCGCCGAGCGCCTGTTCAATGCCCTCACCCGCTCTTCCCTACCTTGTTTCTCGAGCGGAGTCCTCACCGGGTCGCGATGGCGTGTCGGGGTATTCACGGGAATATCCAATCCGGTATCGAAGCGCGCCGAGAAGAGATTGGACCGTGCACCCACACCTCCATAGCATCGCCCCCCGCGATCTTGCCGATTGAGCGAGGCGCA
Source organism: Rhizobacter sp. P3_B12 (assembly GCF_056402895.1). Taxonomy (NCBI): domain Bacteria; kingdom Pseudomonadati; phylum Pseudomonadota; class Betaproteobacteria; order Burkholderiales; family Sphaerotilaceae; genus Rhizobacter; species Rhizobacter sp. P3_B12. The sequence goes on from NZ_JBFUGN010000489.1 coordinate 2,717, forward strand.
ACGGGCCCGTCACGTCGTGACGGCTGCTTTTTTCCGCGGAGACAGGAGTTCACTGGTGAAGACATTTCTGAGATCGATTCGATCGGCGGTTGCTGCCGGCTTTCTCGCCGCTGCGTTCAGCGGTGCACAGGCGCAATCGGCGGGCTACCTGCTGGTTCATTTCACGGGCGAGTCTGCGCAAGGCGAGCAGACCTACATGTCGGTCAGCACCGACGGCATGCATTGGTCGGACCTGAACAACAGCCAGCCGGTGCTGATGTCGACCGTGGGCGAGAAAGGCGTGCGCGACCACTCCATCGTGCGCTCGCCCGACGGTTCCAGGTACTGGATCCTCGCCACGGACCTGCGCATCGCCAGCGGCAAGGGCTGGGATGCCGCGATGCACCACGCCAGCACCAAGCTGGTCATCTGGGAATCGACGGACCTCGTGCACTGGTCCGAGCCGCGCCTGGTCGACGTGGCCGGCGCCATCCCGAACGCGGGTTGCGCCTGGGCGCCCGAAGCCATCTGGGATCCGGCATCGAACGCCTACATCGTGTACTGGGCCACCATCTCGCCGCTCAACGGCATCGACAAGCCGCGCATCTACTACGCGAAGACGACCGACTTCCGCAGCTTCACCGCGCCGCAGATGTACATCGACCGGCCCGGCACGCAAGGCATCATCGACACGCAGATCATCGAGGTCGCGGGCAGCGTCGGCGGCTTCAGGTACGTGCGTGCCTCCGGAGACGGCCAGATCACGCTCGAAGGCAGCCAGTCGGTGCTGGGCGCGTGGACGACCCTGGGCGACCTGTCGCAGATCGGCCTGACGGGCAGCATGGTCGAAGGCCCCATCCTCTTCAAGTTCAACAACGAGAACAAGTGGGGCCTGTGGGTCGACCAGTACGCTGCGGGCAAGGGCTACCTGCCGCTGACGTCGATCAACATGGGCAGTGCGCAGAACTGGCAGATCGCGTCGACGGGTTCGTACGACCTGGGTTCGGACCGCAAGCGGCATGGCGGCATCCTGAACCTGAGCGCCGCAGAGATGAGCCGCGTGAACGCACAGTGGGGAGGCGCCACGCCCATCAACCGGATGCAGTCCTCCAATTTTCCGGATCGGTACGTGCGGCATTCGAGCTTCGCGGTGCGCATCGATCCGAACGTCTCGCCGCTGGATGATTCGAAGTTCCGGATGGTGAAGGGGCTGGCGAACAACGCGGGCTACGTTTCCTTCGCCTCGGTGAACTTCCCGGGCTACTACTTGCGGCACAAGGACTTCGTCTTCGAACTCGCGCCGTATGACGGATCGCCGCAGTTCGCCGCGGACGCCACGTTCAAGCAGGTGCCGGGGCTGGCCGACACGAGCGCCAGTTCCTTCCAGGCGTACAGCGACTCGACCCGCTACATCCGCCACTACGCCTACGTGCTGCGCCTGGATCTCGTCAAGAACCAGACCGACCGCAGCGACGCGACGTTTCATGTGATCCCCTGACGCAGGTGAAGCACCCACCCGATTCGATGTAAATCGGGTGGGCTGAACTTGCATCCTGTTGCACTGCGTCTCGCTGCGCCAACGACCCCGCGTGGCCTCCGTCGATTCCGCAAGTTTCGTCATCTTTCCTGCCATCGCGACTCAGACACTAGCGCCGAAATCGAGGGCGCCGCATGTCGAATGAGATGGGCGCGCCGCACTTACTTTGACGCAACAGGATCTTCACGATGAGCATGCCAAACCAAGGCCCCAGACGCGCCAACGCGACGAGCGCATTGCTGTGCGCCATGGTGCTGTCTGCCTGCGGGGGAGGCCACGACTCGGACACCGCGGCACCTGTTGGGTCGGCACCTGCGCCTGCGCCTGCGCCTGCACCTGCACCTGCACCTGCAC
>NZ_JBFUGN010000490.1:0-4578 GCF_056402895.1 Rhizobacter sp. P3_B12
CGCCGGAATCGACGGTCAAGACGACGGAGACAAAGGCCTCGGCAGATAAGCAACCAGAAGGGACTGCGGTCGCAAAAGGAGGGCGTGATCCAAGCAGCCTTGGCAGCGCATTGCTTGACACTGGCAAGGCGTTCTGGAATGTGGGTGTCGGTGTCGTGGAGGGCGTTCCAAACCTTGTGAGCGGAGCAATACCTGGTGGGCCAGACTACGTTCCGTTCTTGAATGGCGCTCGGGGTGAGTACGATACGCCGGCGTTCGGGATGACCGTTGAGGTAATCACTGGCATTGGCGCGGTCAAGGTGTTGGGAGAGATCGGCGCTGCTCGACCGTCTGCGCCCGCGGTGACACCGGGTGAGTTCTCGATCGCTGACTGGTCTGGATATCCGGCAAGCGTTCCGAAGCCGCAAGGCACGTTCCGGCTGCTGGAGGGGCCTGAGTACAACGCGGCTCGAGACGCTGCGAACAAGGCCAACGCTGCGATACGGAAGGAGCAAGGGCTTGTAGGGAAACCTGTGGACGTGCACGAAGTGAAGCCGGTGAAGTTCAATGGAAGTCCGACAGATCCAGCCAACAAGGTTGTATTGCCGCGTGATGTTCATCGCCAACAAGTAACTCCGTGGTGGAATCAGCTGATGCGAGATATCGTTGGACATTGATGATGGAGTGTGACAAGCATGGAAACTGAGCTGAAAGATTGGGTGTTGAACGCAGGGGTGACCGAAGAGGCCCTGCGCGACGCTGTGGAGTCGCTTGGTCTTTCGTTACCCTTGGACTACGTGCAGTTCCTTCGGAAGCACAACGGTGGAGAGGGCTTCATCGGCGACAACTACCTCATTCTTTGGAAGGCCGAAGAACTGAGTATTTTTAATCGAGAGTATGAGGTGAGCCAATATGCGCCAGGTCTTCTCCTGTTCGGCTCTAGCGGTGGTGGCGAGGGGTATGGGTTCGATCTGCGCAGCACCGACTTTTCCGTCGTTCGTATTCCATTCGTCGGAATGGACTTGCAATATGCGACTGCCACTGCCCGCAGCTTTAGCGATCTCTTCATTCGGTTGGCGATGTGATCATGACCAAGAGGGAATCAAAAAGCCAAGGAAACGGATCTCGGATGTTGGGCATGGAACTGTTTGAAATCACTCCTATCGTCCTGGGGGGCGATCCCCTTGACCCGAGGAACAAGACATGGTTGACCAAGCAACAGCACTTCGAGGCTGTTCGCTATTGGAATCGAGTAATTAGGGAGTTGCGGCAGATTAAAGGCTCCGACAGTTGAGCTGAAGTAGTCGCACACGAGAGCTGGATGCGACTCCTCATACAGAAGCGAGAGCGGTCGTTAATAATAAGCTTAACCCTGACGAAACAATGACCACTACTGGGCAGAAGCCACCTTCCCCTGCATGTAAGTGACGTATGGATCGTAGCGTGGCGGAAAGCGGTACGACCATTGAGCATCAATGCCGGCAGGGTGGCTTAACCAATGTTTAGGCTGCTGATTCGCGATGGTGATATAACTATGGAAATAGTTGTAAATATTGCCAAGTTCGAAGATGATAGCTATGGCACAATTCTTGCATTTTCTGATGATGCTAGTGACCCGTGGCACTATGTGATCCTTCAGATTAAAAATACTCCGTCTGCGCAAAACATTAACCTTGGGCACGGAGGTATTCATTTCGAGCTTGGTGGCTATGTGTTGGATTCCAGGTGATCATGTGCCTCTTCGCAGCTGGCCGCTGCTTCGAGCACGCAGCGTCATGCGCGGCGTGATGGACCCGAGTTTCAATCTGACTTTCCCTTGACCCGCATTCATCCGCAAGCCCGTACGACCCCGCTGGTTCGCGCCGAGATCAAAGCCTCCAACGAGTCGATCGCCGAGCTGGCGCGGCGCTACAACATCACCAAGGCCACCGTGCGCAAGTGGAAGGGCCGGCAGGCGCCTGCTGATCTGAGCCATCGCCCGCACAAGCTCAGCACCACGCTGTCGGCCGCCCAGGAAGCTGTGGTGGTCGAGTTGCGCCGCATGCTGTTGCTGCCGCTGGATGATCTGCTGGTCATCACGCGCGAGTTCATCAATGCGGACGTTTCTCGCTCCGCGCTGAACCGCTGCCTGGTGCGTCACGAGGTCGGCAATTTGCGTGCGCTGCACGCCGAACTGAACCCGCAGGATGAGGCTTCGACCAAGCCGCCAAAGACCTTCAAGGACTACGAACCCGGCTTCGTGCACATCGACATCAAGTACCTGCCACAGATGCCCGATGAGAGCCACCGCCGCTATCTCTTCGTGGCCATCGATCGCGCCACCCGCTGGGTGCACGTGGGCATCTACGACGATCAGAGCGAGGCCAGCGCCGTGAACTTCCTGGAGCGCGTGCATGAGGCCGCCCCGATGGCCATCACGAAGGTGCTGACCGACAACGGTTCGCAGTTCACCGATCGCTTCACCAGCAAGGCCCGACAGCCCAGTGGGCGGCATCACTTCGACGTGCGCTGCAAAGCCCTGGGCATCGAGCATCGGCTGTGTCCACCGCGCCACCCTCAGACCAACGGCATGGTCGAGCGCTTCAACGCGCGAGTGGGCGATGTCATTGCTCAAACTCGATTCAAAAGCGGGGCCGAATTGGCAACGACGCTGCTGGCCTACGTGCAAACGTACAACCATCGCATCCCTCAGCGCGCCCTGGACCATCAGACCCCCATCCAGGCGCTCAAACAGTAGCGCACCCGTTCGCCGCTGTTATTCCGCAAACGGGTTCATGATCTCCCGGGGCTTGATAGCTATGACCTAAATGGCTAGGCGGTCTCAAGTCTGAAGTGCAACACCCGCCCGCATCAATGCGTGCCGGGTGCTGAGGCAGGTCACCGAGGCCTTCGACGGCGCAACACAACCCGGCGGCACGAACCGGCTGATCGTCACCGACACCGAGTACGGCGACCTGGGCCAGGTGCTGCTGCAGACGCAGCCGTACTTCCTGGACAGCGGTTCGTCCACGAGCGCGGGCAGCGCCGACGTGGGGCTCACGCGCACCGAGTACGACGTGCTGGGCCGGGTGCTGAAGATCTACACCGCCGACAACCAGGGCAGCCAGCCGGGCGTGAGCTTCGGCGCCCGCGGCAGCCGCAGGGCGCGGTTGTCGAGCACGGCCTATGGCGCGCTGGTGGTCAGCACCACCGACGACCAGGGCCGCACGCGCCGCGAGGAGAGCAGCGTCGAAGGTCGCACGATCCGCATCACCGACCCGCTGGGTGCGCAGATCGTTCACCAGCACGACGCGTTCGGCAACCTGGTGGCGACGAAGGATGCGCTGCAGAACTCGGTGCCGATCGTCTATGACGTGCGGGGCAACAAGCTCAAGCTGACCGACCCGGACGCCGGGGTGATCGAGTACCGCTACGACGCGCTCGGCCAGACCGTGCGGCAGCAGAACCCGCTGCAGGCGCAGCGTGGCGGGCAGACGACGATGCAGTACGACGTGCTCGGCCGGATGACGCTGCGCAGCGAGCCGGAGTACCAGAGCACCTGGACCTACGACAACTGCACGATGGGCATCGGCAAGCTGTGCGCGACGAGCGCCAGCACCGACATGAGCCAGCAGTGGGTGTACGACAGCCTGGGGCGGCTCATCAGCAACCGCACGACGGTGGCGAACGGGCCGAGTTTTGCGAGCGCGCTGAACTATGACGCGAACGGCCGGCAGGCAACGCAGACCTGGCCGACCGGGCTGACGGTGAACTACGGCTACACGCCGAAGGGGTTCCTCGGCAGCGTGTCGCTGGCGACGGCGGTCACGGTGAACCCGTTGCCCGCCACACCAGAGGGCACGCCGGGTGCGAGCACGACGCTGCCGGCCGGCACGGTGCTGTGGCAGGCGCAGGCCTACAACGCGTGGGACCGGTTGGAGCAGCAGACGTACAGCAACGCGGTGGTGAGCAAGTCGGGCCATGAAGCCGCGACGGGCCGCGCGAGCAGCTTGACGACGGGCAAGGGCAACGCCACCGACGTGCTGAATCACGGCTACGTGTGGGACAGCCTGGGGCGGCTGACGAACCGCAACGATGCGAATGGGGATGGCAACACAGGCGCGGTGACCGAGAACTTCGAGCACGATGCGCTCGGGCGGCTGCAGCGCTACACGGTGGCTGCTCCTGCGATCAGTGGTTTGGTCCGAACTGTCAGCCTGCAATACAACGCGCTGGGCAGCATCCTCTACAAGAGCGATGTGGGGCTGTACAGCTATGGCGCGCAGGGGGCCACCTCCGTTCGACCTCACGCCGTTCAATCGATCGAAGGCGCCGCAGCCAACACCTACGGCTTCGATGCCAACGGGAACATCACCAGCGCGAGTTCAGGCAAGTACCGCGGGATCACCTACACCGGTTTCAACTTGCCGGACAGCCAAGCGGGCGTGCAAGGGCCGTCAGGTGGCCCGAGCTACGTGTGGAACTACGACGAGGACCACGCGCGCATYCGCGAGGTGCGAACGATYCCGAGYGGCACGAACGCMGGYACCCGRACCACGTGGTACCTGCAYCCGGACAACACCGGWGGCCTGGCCTTCGAGAGCGAGGTCAACKCACCGA
>NZ_JBFUGN010000491.1:0-4562 GCF_056402895.1 Rhizobacter sp. P3_B12
CCACCTGCAGGTGCAGGTTGTTGGCGAGCGTGACGATCGAGCGCACGATGCGCTCGCGCCGCGCATTGCCGGGGAGGTCGAGCAGGAAGCTGCGGTCGATCTTCAGCACGTCGATCGGCAGGTCGGCCAGCTTGGACAGCGACGAGTAGCCGGTGCCGAAATCGTCGATCGAGATCTTGAACGACCATTCGCGCAGCAGCTTCAGCTGTGCCAGCGCCCGCTCGGGCCGCTCGGCGAGGAAGGTCTCGGTGACCTCCAGGTCGAGCGCGCCGACCGGCACGTCGTAGCGGCCGACCGCGGCCAGCACCGTCTCGAACAGGTTGTCGCGGTCGAGGTCGCGTGCCGACAGGTTCACCGCGACGCGCGGGGCCTGCGCGCCGGCCGCCATCCACAGCGCGAGCTGGCGGCACACCTCGTCGAGGATGTAGTCGGTGATGCGCGACACGCAGCCCATCTGCTCGGCCACCGGCACGAACTCGGCCGGCGACACCGCGCCCAGCGCYGGGCTGTTCCAGCGCACCAGCGCCTCGAAGCCCAGCAGCTGGCCGTTCGAGCGCACCTGCGGCTGGTAGACGACGTGCAGTTCGCGGTCGTCGATCGCGCGCTCCAGCGCCGATTCGATCGCGATGCGCCGGCTCACCGCGCGCTCGCTGATCGGCGTGCCGACCTCTTCGGCGGTGGCACTGCCCTCGCGCGACAGCTCCATCGCGACGCCGCTGCGGTGCATCACCTCGGCGGCCTGCGCGCTGTCGATCGGGAACAGCGCGGCACCGACCGCGAGCTCGACCAGCACGTGGCCGCTGCCGACCTGCAGCTGGTGCGGCAGCGCCCGGCGCAGCCGCGTCACCGCCATCGTGGCCTGCACCGCCGGCACCGGCGGCAGCGCGATGCTCAGCATCGAGCCGCGGGTGCGGGCGATGTAGCTGTCCTTGCCGCCGGCCTCGCGCAGCGCGTTCGCGAACGCGACGATGAACTGGTTGCCCTGCGCCATGCCGAAGCGCGCATTGACCTGGCGCAGCGAGCCGAGCCCGCAGGACACCACCGGGATCACCATGCCGGCCTGCAGCGTGGCGCGCTGGCGATCGAGCCACTGCGCCATGCCCTCGGGCCGCGGCAGGCCGGTCACGACGTCGTGCGACGCCAGGTACTCGGCCTCGGCCTGGCTGCGCACCAGGTTGCGCTGCAGTTCGCGCAGCTCGGTCACGTCCTGGAAGCTGACCGCGAAATGGCGGTCGCCGCAGGTGAAGCGGCTGCGCACCACCAGCCGGCGCTGCGTGCGGCCCTCGCCGGCCAGCCATTCGGTGCCGGCATCGAAACTCGGGACAGCGCTACCCTCCGAGGCGGTCGAGCGCAGCCAGCGAGACAGCGGCTGGTCGTCGAACCCGTTGCCGGCGAGCTGCGCGAACAGCCGGTTGCCGCGGCGCACGCGGCCGTCGTCGCGGCACACGACGACGGCGGTGCCCTGGTTCTCGAACAGGTCCTCGTACAGGTCCTGCATGCGCTGCGCATGCTGCTGCGAGTGCTTGACCGCGCTCAGGATGCGGAACACCGCGAGCGGCAGGCAGAAGTTGAAGAAGGTGAAGAGCAGGCCGTGGATGTACAGCGGCGAGGTGTTGAGCGTGACGTCGAGCCCGAACAGGTTGGGCATCACGAAGCCCGAGGCCGCCAGCCCGAACGGCACCACGTTCACCACCATCAGCGCGAGCGCGAGCCGGTAGCCGCGCAGCAGGCCGGCCAGCAGCGGCGCCGAATAGCAGAACACGTAGCCGAGGCGCTGCACCTCGGGGATGCGCACGCAGGTGGCGATCACGAGGCCGGCGGCGTAGACGATGACGATCAGCCCGTTGCTGGCCAGGCGCTGGTGCTGCGTCGACCAGCGGATCGCCGCCAGCAGCGCCACGTAGAACGCGATGACGATGACGAGGATGTAGTAGACGCCGCGCTGCAGCCCGATCCATGAGCTGTGCAGCGCGACCACCGCCTCGAGCGTGATTCCGCTGAGCAGGACGATGCGCAGCGCGCTCAGCTGAACGCGGCTGTCGGTGTCCTGGGACGGGCGGCCTGGCAACTGCAGGAAGGCGTACAAGGACGCCCACAGGCTCTCACCCGTCGAGATCAATCGGCGGAGCATCGGGGTCGGGCTGGCGAGGCGATCTGGCAAAGCTGTCGAGTGTGCCCGTCGCTGGTGCGCACGCCACGGCGGCGAGCGTGAACGACTTCACGGCAGGGTAGCGGACCCAGGTGAAAACCCGTGCATCCAGTGGCGAGGGCGATCATCGGTGTCGCGTTGCGCGATGGGCGAGGCCGGCTCAGCCGGGCGGGGCCTGCGCGGGCTGGGCCGGACCGAAGCCGCGCGCGCGATCGACGGCGAACTGTCGCGCGAAGTCGGCGAAGCGGCCGGCATCGAGCGCCTCGCGCACCTCGCGCATCAGGTTCAGGTAGTAGTGCAGGTTGTGGATGGTGGTGAGCATCGGCCCGAGCATCTCGCCGCAGCGGTCGAGGTGGTGCAGGTAGGCGCGGCTGAAGCCCTGGCAGGTGTGGCAGCGGCAGGTCTCGTCGATCGGGCGCTCGTCGGTGCGGTAGCGGGCGTTGCGCAGGCGCAGGTCGCCGAAGCGGGTGAACAGGTGGCCGTTGCGCGCGTTGCGGGTGGGCATCACGCAGTCGAACATGTCGACGCCGGCGGCGACGCCCTCGACCAGGTCTTCCGGCGTGCCCACGCCCATCAGGTAGCGCGGCTTGTGCGCCGGCAGGCGGTGCGGCGTGTGGGCCATGATGCGCTGCATCTCGGCCTTGGGCTCGCCGACGCTGACGCCGCCGATCGCGTAGCCGGGCAGGTCGAGCTCGACCAGCGAGGCGAGCGATTCCTCGCGCAGGTTCTCGAACATGCCGCCCTGCACGATGCCGAACAGCGCATTCGGGTTCTCGTTGCGCTGGAACTCGGCCAGGCAGCGGCGTGCCCAGCGCAGGCTGAGCTCCATCGAGGTGCGGGCCTCGGCCTCGGTCGTGAGGTGGCCCTTGCTCTCGTACGGCGTGCACTCGTCGAACTGCATCACGATGTCGCTGTTCAGCGTGCGCTGGATCTGCATGCTGGTCTCGGGCGTCAGGAACAGCTTGTCGCCGTTGACGGGCGAGGCGAAGCGCACGCCTTCCTCGCTGATCTTGCGCATCTCGCCGAGCGACCAGACCTGGAAGCCGCCGCTGTCGGTGAGGATGGGCTTGGTCCAGCCCTCGAAGCGGTGCAGGCCGCCGAACTGGCGCAGGATGTCGACGCCGGGGCGCAGCCACAGGTGGAAGGTGTTGCCGAGGATGATCTGCGCGCCCATCGCCTCGAGCGAGGCCGGCATCACGCCCTTGACGGTGCCGTAGGTGCCCACCGGCATGAAGATCGGGGTTTCGACGACGCCGTGGTTCAGCGTCAGGCGGCCGCGGCGCGCGAGGCCTTCGGTCTTGAGGAGGTCAAACTGGAGCATGGGGGGATTGTCCTGCAAGCTCAGGCTCGAACCTGGCCTGGTTGTGGTCCCGAGGCGGCCTCGATAACATAACGAACGTTATAACCCTCGAGGCTTGCCATGCACACGCTCAAACTCACGCAGATCGGCAATTCGGTCGGCGTCATCCTGCCCAAGGAGGTTCTGGTGCGGCTGAAGGTCGAGAAGGGTGATCTCGTCTACCTCACCGAAAGCCCTGACGGGGTCAGGATCACGCCGCACGATCCGGCCTTCGAGACGCAGATGGAGGTCGCGCGCCAGATCATGAAGAAGCGTCGTGCGGCCTTGCGCGAGTTGGCGAAGTGATGGCGGACTGGCTCTGGCTCGATCGCGCGGCCATTCAAGCGATTCACGAAGAGCAGCTGGCCGAACACGGCGGTGGCATCGGCGTACGGGACGAAGGGCTGATGGACTCGGCGCTGGCCCGGCCGCAGCAGTTGGCTCACTACGGCACGCCGGATGCGGCTGCGGTTGCTGCCGCCTATGGGTTCGGACTGGCGCGCAACCATCCGTTTGTTGATGGGAACAAGCGGACGGCGTTCGTGGCGGCAGAACTGTTCCTCGCCTTGAACGGCTACGACCTGATTGCGGACGATGAGGAATGCGTTCTGACCGTGCTGGCATTGGCAGGCGGCACGCTCACGGAGGAGGCGTTCGCGAGCTGGATTCGGCAGAACACGGTGAAGCTTTGAATCGCTGCTGGATCACGGGCCTCTTCGCTCCAGCAGCATCGCATCCCCATAGCTGAAGAACCGATACCCCTGCGCGATCGCATGCCGGTACAGCGCCATCATGTGCTCGTACCCGGCGAACGCGCTGACCAGCATCAGCAGCGTGCTCTTCGGCAGGTGGAAGTTGGTGACCAGCACGTCGACGACGCGGAACGTGAAGCCGGGCGTGATGAAGATGTCGGTGTCGCGGCTGCCGGCCTGCAGCGTGCCGCCGCGCGCGGCCGATTCCAGCGCGCGCAGCGTCGTCGTGCCGACCGACACCACGCGGCCGCCGGCCGCCTGCGTGCGCGCGATCGCGTCGACCGTGGCCTGCGGCACCTCGAACCACTCGCTGTGCATCGTG
>NZ_JBFUGN010000492.1:0-4562 GCF_056402895.1 Rhizobacter sp. P3_B12
CAGCGAGGCCTCCACCCAGCTCTCCGGCAACTCGCGCAAGCTGCGGCCGTCGTCGGCCACCACCAGCGTGTCCGGCCACGCGAACGCGGCCTCGAACGACGTGGTGTCGCCCACCTGCGCCAGCAGCCGCTCGCGCACGCTGCGCACCACCGTCTCCGACAGCCGCGACGGCGCGAACGCACCGGTCGCCACGCGCGCCCGGTTCACGTTGACGAAGAAGCGCGTGCCGCCCATCGTGCGCAGCTGCTCGATCAGCAACGGCCGGTACTGCGCCGGCAGGTCGCGAAAGAAGCGGATCGCGCCGGCCGCGCTCTGCGCCGTCTGCTGCGCCGCATCGCGCGCATCGCGCAACGCATTCGCGCGCAGCTGCCAGGCCCAGATCGCCGTGCCCAGCAACTGGCTCAGCAGCACGCCGGCCACCATCACCAGCATGATCCGCCCGCGCAGCGTGCGCGGCAGCAAGCGCTGCGACCAGGCGCGCCAATCAATCATGCGAAGCCAGCACCTCGACCGAGAACACGTAGCCGCTGCTGCGCACCGTCTTGATCAGCGCCGGCTGCTTGCCGTCATCGCCCAGCCGCTGGCGCAGCCGGCTCACCTGCACGTCGAGCGAACGGTCGGCCGGGCCGAGGTCGCGGCCGCGCGTCTGCTCCATCAGCCGCGCCCGCTCCATCACCTCGCCGGCATGCTCGGCCAGCAGCCGCAGCAGGTCGAAATCCATCGCGGTCAGCGCCAGCGGCTGGCCGTCCGGCCCGGTCACCGTGCGCTCCAGCCGATCGAGCCGGAAGCCGGCAAAGCGCAGGTAGCGCGCCGCCGCGCCGCCCTCGGTCTGCCCGGCGCGCCGGTGGATCGCCTTGATGCGCGCCAGCAGCTCGCGCGGGTTGTACGGCTTGCCGATGTAGTCGTCGGCACCGAGTTCCAGGCCGACGATGCGCTCGGTGTCGTCGGCGCTCGCGGTCAGCATGATGATCGGCAGCGTCGGTGCGCGCTGCCGCACCATCTGGCACAGCGCGAAGCCGTCGGTGTCGGGCAGCATCACGTCGAGGATCACCAGGCTCAGGTCGTCGCGGTAGCGCTCGAAGCCGCTGCGGAAGCTCGCGCCGTCGGCCGCGAGCTGCACCACGTACTGGTGCTTCTCCAGGTACAGCTTCAGCAGCTGCCGGGTCTTCTGGTCGTCGTCGACGGCGAGGATGGTGCGCTTGCGGGCGAGGGTCATGGTGCAGTCCGGGGCGCAGTCTTCAAGGAGAAGCGGGCGACCGCGCCGCGCTGCGGATCAGCGCCACCAGGCGCTCCTGCGCGCGGGCGGGCGTGACGGCGGGGTCCTTCAGATAGCGGTGCAGCGCATCGGCCAGCGCGTCCTTCGTGGCCTCGTCGGCGGCCATCCGGTGCGCGATGCTCGGCAGCTGCGGGCTGTCGGCGCGCTTCAGCGTCTGCCACGAGTCGCGCGCGCACTCGTCGAGCTGCGCCGGGTCGATGTCGTCGCGCACCGGCACCGAGCCCTTGGCCTGGTTGTAGGCGAGCTGCGCTGCCGGCGACACCACCACCTCGGCCATGCGCTCCTGCTCGGGCTCGCGCTTCTTCGTGCCGACCAGCATCGCCAGCGTGTCGATGCTGTACAGGTGCATGCCGGCCGTGCCGGGCACCGGTGCGCAGCCGTAGTCGCGGCCGGCCTGCGCGCCCCAGGCGGTCAGCTCGCCGCCGGTCCAGTCGCCCATGATCAGCATGCCGGCATCGCCGGTGAAGAGCTGGCGCGCCGATGCGGTCCAGCGCTGCTCGATGGCCGTCTCTCCGTTCAGGCGCCGCAGCCAGCGCAGCCGCTCCAGCGCTTTCATGACGCGCGGGTCCTGCCAGGCCTGCCAGCGCTGCGTGGCGGCCAGCTCGGCATACAGCGCCGGCCCACCCTCGGAGAGCAGCAGCGTCTCGAACACGGTGGCGATCTGCCACGGCTCGTCACTCCATGCGAACGGTGCGATGCCGGCGCTGCGCAGCGTGGCCGCCGCCTGCTCGACATCGCCCCAGCCCTTCGGTACGCCGAGCTTCAGCCGCGCCCACACCCGCTGGTTGTAGAACAGCGTGTTGATGCGGTGCACGCCGAGCGGTGCGGCGACGATGCGGCCGCGGTGCGTGATCACGCGCTGCACCACCGGGAACAGCGACTGGCTCCAGCGGTTGCGCTGCGCCACCTCGTCGAGCGGCAGCACCAGGCCCAGGTCCGACCAGTCGGCCAGCGTGCGGCCGATCACCTGCGCGGCGTCGGGCGGGTCGCGCGCCAGCACGCGGCTGTTCAGCACCTTCATCGCGCCGCCACCGCCGCCGCCGGGGATCGCGGCGTCGTTCCAGACGATGCCGCGCTTGTCGAGCTGCTGCACCAGTTGCTCGACGGCGCGGCGCTCGCCGGCCGAGGTCCACCAGTGCAGCACGTCGAGGGTCTGGGCCTGCGCATGGATCGCCGCACCCGCGAGCAGCAGAAGCGTCAGGGCAAACCCGCGCCACGCGTCTTTCGAATCCCTGCGAATTGCAATGTTGTGTAAGGCGCGGGGCGCGGCACGGCCCTTCGCGGCGCCTGCGCAGGCGCGCAGTGCAGCGTAAGAAAGCGTGAGCGCGTCCTGTCGCCTCATGGTCGGAAATCCCTGGAATGACAAGCACTTGGCCTCGTGCAGCGGTGTCGCGCGCGGACCCTTGTGCGGGCCTCGTGTCACACGGCGGCCGATGGTACCTTGCGCCCCGCCCATCCACCGAAGGAGACTGCCCATGACCCGCCCCGTTCGCACCGCACTGGCCTGCGCCGCACTTGCCCTGGCCGCCAGCGCGCAAGCCGGCTCGCTCGTCATCGAAAGCTGGCGCACCGACGACAAGGCGCTGTGGGACGAGGTGCTGCTGCCGGCCTTCACGAAGGCGCACCCCGGCATCACGGTGAAGTTCTCGCCGACCGCGCCGCCGGAATACAACTCGGTGCTGAGCGCGCGGCTTGCCGCGGGCAGCGCCGGCGACCTGATCACCTGCCGCCCGTTCGACGTGGCGCTCGACCTCTACAAGAAGGGCCGCCTCGCGAAGCTCGACGGCGAGCCCGGTCTCGCGAACTTCCCCGATTCGGCCAAGGTCGCGTGGCAGACCGACGACGGCAAGGACACCTACTGCATGCCGATGGCCTCGGTGATCCACGGCTTCTTCTACAACAAGAAGATCTTCGCGGACGCCGGCGTCACGCCGCCGGCCACCGAGGCGGAGTTCTTCGCGGTGCTCGACAAGATCAAGGCGCAAGGCAAGGTCGCGCCGATCGCGCTCGGCACCGCCGACCAGTGGGAGACCAGCCAGATCGTCTTCACCGGCATCGGCCCGAACTACTGGAAGGGCGAGGAAGGCCGCCGCGCGCTGATCGCCGGCAAGAAGAAGTTCACCGATCCCGAGTTCGTCGACGTGTGGGCGACGATGGCCAAGTGGTCGGCCTACCTGCCCAAGGGCTACCAGGCCGAGACCTACGGCGACTCGCAGAACCTGTTTGCCTCCGGCAAGGCGGCGATCTACCCGACCGGCTCGTGGGACATCGCGTACTTCGAGAAGGAGCCCGGTTTCGAGTTCGGCGCGTTCCCGCCGCCGGTGCGCAAGGCCGGCGACGCCTGCTACATCTCGGACCACACCGACATCGGCATGGGCATCAACAAGGCCGGCAAGAATTCCGCGGATGCGAAGGTGTTCCTGACCTGGCTCGCGTCGAAGGAGTTCGCCGAGCTGTACACCAACAAGGCGACCGGCTTCTTCTCGCTGGCGAAACATGCAGTCGACGTGAAGGACCCGGTGGCGCGGCAGATGATCGGCTGGCGCGCGCAGTGCAAGTCGACCATCCGGCTGAACGCCCAGGTGATGAGCCGCGGCGAGCCGAGCATGGAGAACGAGCTGTGGACCGTCAACTCGCAGGTCCTCAACGGCAAGCTTGCGCCGAAGGATGCGGCCCAACGCATCCAGGCCGGCTTCGCCAAGTGGTACGCCCCGCAGAAATGACGTCCCCCCCGAAGCGCTGCGCGCCTCCCCCCGAGGGGGCGCCCCTGGTGGCCCGGCAAAGCCGGTTCCACGGGGGCCGCTGGGTATGAAACGCTTTCCGTGGCATGTGTTGGTGTTCCTGGCACCGGCCGTGCTGGTCTACACCGCGTTCAGCGCCTGGCCGCTGGTCGACACGCTGCGGCTCAGCGCCTACGGCACCGGGCCCGACGGCGCGGTGTCGTTCGTCGGGCTGCAGAACTTCCGCACGCTGCTGCTCGATCCGCAGTGGTTCGAGAGCTTCCGCAACGCGATGGTGAACAACGTCGAGTTCTTCGTCATCCACTCGCTGGTGCAGAACCCGGTGGCGCTGGTGCTGGCGGCGCTGCTGTCGCTGCGCGGCCTGCGCGGCGCGGCGGCCTACCGCACGGTGCTGTTCCTGCCGACGCTGCTGTCGGTGGTGATCATCGGCTTCAGCTGGCAGCTGATCCTGTCGCCGCTGTGGGGCGTCACCGAGAAGCTGCTCGGCTTCGTCGGGCTCGAGCGCTTCTTCGGCCCGTGGCTCGGCATGGAGGAGACCGCGCTGC
>NZ_JBFUGN010000493.1:0-4556 GCF_056402895.1 Rhizobacter sp. P3_B12
CAACCTGAACACGCTGATCGATTTCCGCTACGCCCGACGGCACGAGGCCCGCAGCGGCGAGAACGGCCGCGGGTCCGACCAGTACGGCGCCGCTGCCGAAGACATCGTGCTGCGCATGCCGATGGGCACGATCATCAGCGACACCGAAAGCGGCCAGGTGCTGGCCGAGTTGCTGGTGCCTGACGAGAAAGTGCTGCTGGTCAAGGGCGGCGACGGCGGCTTCGGCAACCTGCACTTCAAGACCAGCACCAACCGCGCACCGCGCCAGAAGACGCCCGGCTGGCCCGRCGAGCAGAAGAAGCTGAAGCTCGAACTGCGCGTGCTGGCCGATGTCGGCCTGCTCGGCATGCCGAACGCCGGCAAGTCGACGCTGATCGCCGCGATCTCGAATGCCAAGCCGAAGATCGCCGACTACCCGTTCACGACACTGCACCCGAACCTGGGCGTGGTTCGCGTGGCGCCGGAGCAGAGCTTCGTCGTGGCCGACATCCCCGGCCTGATCGAGGGCGCAGCCGAAGGTGCCGGCCTCGGCCACTACTTCCTGCGCCACCTGCAGCGCACCCACCTGCTGCTGCACCTGGTCGACATGGCGCCGTTCGACGAGGCGATCGATCCGGTCGCGCAGGCGAAGGCCATCGTCACCGAGCTGAAGAAATACGACCAGTCGCTGCATGACAAGGCGCGCTGGCTCGTCCTCAACAAGCTCGACATGGTGCCGCTCGAAGAGCGCGAGAAGCGCGTGAAGGATTTCGTCAAGCGCTTCAAGTGGAAGGGGCCGGTGTTCCAGATTTCCGCGTTGACGCGCGAAGGCTGCGAGCACCTGGTGCATGCGATCTACAAGCATGTGGCAGCGCTGAAGAACGTGGTGCCGGACGATCCCGATCCCCGCTTCGACGTGCCCGTGCAAGACCAGGGGTCCCCCGCTGCCGCCCACGAGTGACAACCATGAGTGACGCGCTGAAGAATGCCCGCCGCATCGTCGTCAAGGTCGGCTCCAGCCTCGTGACGAACGAGGGCCGGGGCGTCGATGCCGAGGCGGTCGGCAACTGGTGCCGGCAGATGGCGCACATCGCGGGCCAGGGGCGCGAGATCGTGATGGTCTCGAGCGGCGCGATCGCCGAGGGCATGAAGCGCCTCGGCTGGGCGACCCGGCCGAAGGCGGTGCACGAGCTGCAGGCCGCCGCCGCGGTCGGGCAGATGGGCCTGGCGCAGATCTACGAGACCCAGCTGCGGGCCTATGGCATGGGCAGCGCGCAGGTGCTGCTCACGCATGCCGACCTGGCCGACCGGGAGCGCTACCTGAACGCACGCTCGACGCTGCTGACGCTGCTGCGCATGCGCGTCGTGCCGGTCATCAACGAGAACGACACCGTCGTCAACGACGAGATCAAGTTCGGCGACAACGACACGCTGGGCGCGCTGGTGGCCAACCTGATCGAGGCGGACGCGCTGGTGATCCTCACCGACCAGAAGGGCCTGTACTCGGCCGATCCGCGCAAGGATGAATCAGCCACCTTCATCCACGAGGCGCAGGCCGGCACCCCGGAGCTGGAGCGCATGGCGGGCGGCGCCGGTTCGAGCCTCGGCCGCGGCGGCATGATCACCAAGATCCTGGCCGCCAAGCGGGCCGCGCGCAGTGGCGCCTCCACCGTCATCRCCTGGGGCCGCGAGCCCGACGTGCTGATACGCCTGACCCAGGGCGAGGCGATCGGCACCGCGCTCAACGCGCCGACGCAGAAGATGGCGGCCCGCAAGCAGTGGATGGCCGACCACCTGCAGCTGCGCGGCGCCGTCGTGATCGACGATGGCGCGGTCGCGAAGTTGCGCRACGAAGGCAAGAGCCTGTTGCCGATCGGGATGATCGAGGTGCACGGCGAGTTCGCGCGCGGCGACGTGATCGCGGTGCGCTCGGGCGCGGGCCTCGAGATCGCGCGCGGCCTGGCGAACTACTCGAGTTCCGAGGCGCGCCTGATCGCGCGCAAGCCGTCGAGCGAGTTCGAGCGGCTGCTCGGCTTCACAGGCGAATCGGAGATGATCCACCGCGACAACCTGGTGCTCGGCTGAAGGCTCAGCCCTTCGGGTCGCCCGGTTCGTCGTCGAACGCCTGCGGCTCGGTCGCCGGCCTCGATTCCTCGAAACCGTCGTCCCGGTGGTGCGGGCGCATGCCCGAGCGAAGGTAGCGGTTGTGGTGGTTCCCGCGCGGCAGGAAGCGGGCGAGTTCGGTCAGCGCCATCTGGTAGACATCGCGCTTGAACTCGATCACCACCTCGAGCGGCACCCAGTACTCGTTCCAGCGCCAGGCGTCGAACTCGGGGTGGTCGGTCGCGCGCAGGTTCATGTCGGTGTCGCGGCCGGTCAGCTGCAGCAGGAACCAGATCTGCTTCTGTCCGCGGTAGTGGCCGCGCGCGTCGCGGCGGATGAAATGGTCGGGTACTTCATAGCGCAGCCAGTCGCGCGTGCGCGCGATGATGCGAACATGATCCTGCGTCAGCCCCACCTCCTCGTGAAGCTCGCGGAACATCGCCTGCTCAGGCGTTTCACCGTATTTGATGCCCCCTTGCGGGAACTGCCAGGAGTGGGTCCGGATCCGTTTGCCCCAGAAAACCTGGTTCTTCGTATTGAGCAGGATGATGCCGACGTTGGGTCTGAACCCTTCTCGGTCGAGCATAATCAACCTCAAATTCCTTAGTTGAATTCATTATTGCACTGGCATGACGGGAATCAACCCCGTGGCTTTCCCTCAAGCCTTGCCGGGTGCTGTTTTCTTCAGCGTTCTTTTTCGGCGTTCTCCCCCGCATCCCCATGAAAGCCTCCCAGTTCTTCGTTTCGACCCTCAAGGAAGCTCCTGCCGACGCGGAAGTCATGAGCCACAAGCTGATGCTGCGCGCGGGGTTCATCAAGCGACTCGGTGCAGGCATCTACACCTACATGCCGATGGGGCTGCGGGTGATCCGCAAGGTGGAGGGCATCATCCGCGAGGAGATGAACCGCGCCGGCGCCGTCGAGCTGCTGATGCCGGTCGTGCAACCGGCCGAGCTGTGGCAGGAAACCGGGCGCTTCCAGAAGATGGGGCCGGAGCTGCTGCGCGTGAAGGATCGGCACGACCGCGACTTCATCATCCAGCCGACCTCCGAGGAGGTCATCACCGACATCGCGCGCCAGGAGCTGCGCAGCTACCGCGCGCTGCCGAAGAATTTCTATCACATCCAGACCAAGTTCCGCGACGAGCGCCGCCCGCGCTTCGGCGTGATGCGCGGCCGCGAGTTCACGATGAAGGACGCCTACTCCTTCGACCGCGATCTCGATTCGGCGCGCAAGAGCTACCAGGCGATGTTCGACGCCTACGTGCGCATCTTCGAGCGCCTGGGCCTGCAGTTCCGCGCGGTGGCTGCCGACACCGGCGCGATCGGCGGCGAGGTCTCGCAGGAGTTCCAGGTCATCGCCGACACCGGTGAGGACGCGCTGGTCTACTGCCCGACCTCCGATTACGCTGCCAACATCGAGCTCGCCGAGGCCCTGCCCGCGGTGGCGCAGCGCGGCGCCGCCATCGCCGCGCTGAAGCGCACGCCGACGCCCAAGGCCAGCACCTGCGCCGATGTCGCGGCGCTGCTGGGCGTGCCGCTGCAGACCACCGTGAAATCGCTGGTGCTCGCCACCGACGAGAAGAACGACGCTGGCGACCTGAAGCAGACGACGCTCTGGCTGCTGCTGGTGCGTGGCGATCATTCGCTGAACGAGGTCAAGGCCGGCAAGCTGCCCGGCTTCAAGGAAGGGTACCGCTTCGCCACCGTGTCGGAGATCGAGGACCACTTCGGCTGCAAGCCCGGCTACCTCGGCCCGATCGGCCTGCGCAAGCCGGTGAAGATCGTCGCCGACCGCACCGTCGCCAACATGAGCGACTTCATCTGCGGCGCCAACGAGCCCGACATGCACATCACCGGCGTCAACTGGGGCCGCGACCTGCCCGAGCCCGACCTGGTGGCCGACATCCGCAACGTGGTCGAGGGCGATGCATCGCCCGACGGCAAGGGCGTGCTGGCGATCCAGCGCGGCATCGAGGTCGGCCATGTGTTCCTGCTCGGCACGAACTACACGAAGGCGATGAACGCCACCTACCTCGACGAATCGGGCAAGCCGCAGCTGATGATGATGGGCTGCTACGGCATCGGCGTCACCCGCATTCTGGGCGCGGCGATCGAGCAGCGCCACGACGAGCGCGGCATGCTGTGGCCGACCGCGATCGCGCCGTTCAGCGTCGTGATCTGCCCGATCGGCTACGACCGTTCGGCCGAGGTGCAGGCCGCCGCCGACAAGCTGCACGACGAACTCGAGGCCCTCGGCATCGACGTGATGCTCGACAACCGCGGCGAGCGCCCGGGCGCGATGTTCGCCGACTGGGAACTGATCGGCGTGCCGCACCGCGTGGTGCTGTCCGACCGCGGCCTGAAGGAAGGCAAGGTCGAGTACCAGGGCCGCGCCGATGCGCAGGCGACGGCGGTCGCGGCCACCGAGGTGCTGGAGTTCATGAAGGCGAAGCTGGCGTCATGACGTGCGAG
>NZ_JBFUGN010000494.1:0-4543 GCF_056402895.1 Rhizobacter sp. P3_B12
GAGCCGCTCGGCGTCGATCACGCCGTTGCCGTCGGCATCGGTGTCGACGCCGTGGTCGGCACCGGGCGGCTTGCCATCCAGCGTCAGCCGGAAGCGCACCGGCATGCCGGCCGATGCGCGGCCGAGCACCAGGTGCAGGTCGCGCGCATGGAAGCGGTACACCACGCTGCCGCCGGCGCGGCCCGCCTCGGCGAACTCGGGCCGCACCGTCCACTCGCCCGCCAGCGCCCATTCGTTCAGCCGCGGCGTGCCCGGCGCATACAGGTGGCTGCGATCCGGGACGATGCCGCCCGGCGACGCGAAGCCTTCCGCCTGCTGGTAGCCGACATAGGTCTCCGCCGACTTCGCGTTCGCCATGTCGGGCGGCAGGCCGATGCCGCGGGTGTCCAGCGCGACCGAGGGCGCCGGCTTGCGGGCGGCCTCGCTGCCCGATTCCTTCAGCAGCGCCTGGATCATCTTCTCCGCTGTGTCGAAATCGCCTTCGCCGAACTGCTGGTGGCGGATGAGGCCCTGCGCATCGACGAGGTAGAACGCGGGCCAGGCGCGGTTCTGGAACGAGCGCCAGATCGCATAGTTGCTGTCGATCGCGACCGGGAAGTCGATCTTCAGGTCCTTCGTTGCGCGCTCGACGTTCCCGAGGTTCTTCTCGAACGCGAACTCGGGCGTGTGCACGCCGACCACCACCAGGCCCTGGGCCGCGTAGCGCTGCGCCCAGGCCCGCACGTGGGGCAGCGTGCGCAGGCAGTTGATGCACGAGTACGTCCAGAAATCCACCAGCACCACCTTGCCGCGCAGCGACTCGAGCGTCAGCGGCTGCGAGTTGAGCCAGCCGACGGCGCCGTCGAGCCGTGGCATCGGCGGCTCGGCCGCGGGGGCAGCCGGTGAGGCGAGGCAGGCAGCGAGCAACGCCAGCAGGGTCAGCTTCTTCATCGGCTCATGCCTTGGCGACGTCGATCACCGCCTGCGCGAACGCGCGCGGCGCTTCCTGCGGCAGGTTGTGGCCGATGCCGCCGGAGACGTTGCGGTGCTCGTACGGGCCGCTGAACTTGCCGGCATACGCCGACGGTTCCGGGTGCGGCGCGCCGTTGGCATCGCCTTCCAGCGTGATGGCCGGCACCGCGATGCGCGGCGCGGTGCTCAGCTTCGCCTCGATCTCGTCGTACTTCGATTCGCCGGCCGCGAGGCCGAGCCGCCAGCGGTAGTTGTGGACCGCGATCGCGACGTGGTCGGGGTTGTCCAACGCCTTGGCCGAGCGGTCGAAGGTCGCGTCGTCGAAACGCCACCGCGGCGACGCCGTCTGCCAGATCAGCTTCGCGAACGCATGGCGGTTCGCGTCGTAGCCGCGGCGGCCGCGTTCGGTCGTCAGGTAGAACTGGTACCACCACTGCAGCTCGGCGGCCGGCGGCAGCGGCTGCTGGCCGGCCTGCACGTTGCTCACCAGGTAGCCGCTGACCGACACCAGCGCCTTCRTGCGCTGCGGCCACAGCGCCGCGACGATGCAGGCGGTGCGCGCCCCCCAGTCGCAGCCGGCCATCACCGCCTTGTCGATCTTCAGCGCGTCCATCAGCGCGATCACGTCCTGCGCGATGGCGCCCTGCTGGCCGTTGCGCGGCGTGTCGGCCGACAGGAAGCGCGTCGTGCCGTAGCCGCGCAGGAACGGGACGATCACGCGCCAGCCGGCCGAGGCCAGCAGCGGCGCCACGTCGACGTAGGTGTGGATGTCGTACGGCCAGCCGTGCAGCAGGATGACGACCGGACCGTTGGCCGGGCCGGCTTCGGCGTAGCCGACGCTCAGCACGCCGGCATCGATCTGCTTCAGCGGGCCGAACGAGGCGGTGGTCGCTGTCTGCGCGATGGCGGGCGTGGCCAGCCCGAGCTGCGCGGCGCCGAAGGTGAGGGCGGCGGCACCGAACAGGTGGCGGCGTTGGAGATCGATCTTCTCGGACATGGTTGGCCTCGTGTGTTGGGATGCCTCATTGAGCCGGCGCGACGTATCCGGGGTGTGTCATGGAGGCCGCCGTTTTGTCCCGCGCCGTGTCGATGTCCGGCCCGGATACGCGGTGATACAGAGCCGATTCCCTACACTCGCGGGCATGGCACGCAAGGACCACGCTTCCGAGACCCCCGCGACGCAACTGCTGCGCAAGAACGGCATCGCGTTCACCGAACACCTCTACGACTACGTCGAGCACGGCGGCACCACCGAATCGGCGCGCCAGCTCGGTGTCGACGAGCACCACGTCGTCAAGACGCTGGTGATGGAGGACGAGACCGCCGCGCCGCTGATCGTGCTGATGCACGGCGACCGGCAGGTCAGCACGAAGAACCTCGCGCGGCAGATCGGCGCGAAGAAGGTCGCGCCCTGCAAGCCCGAGGTGGCGCAGCGCCACAGCGGCTTCCTGGTCGGCGGCACCTCGCCGTTCGGCACCCGCAAGGCGATGCCGGTCTACGT
This sequence comes from Rhizobacter sp. P3_B12, assembly GCF_056402895.1. Classification (NCBI taxonomy): domain Bacteria; kingdom Pseudomonadati; phylum Pseudomonadota; class Betaproteobacteria; order Burkholderiales; family Sphaerotilaceae; genus Rhizobacter; species Rhizobacter sp. P3_B12. The sequence continues at coordinate 2,453 of NZ_JBFUGN010000494.1, forward strand.
GGAGGCCGGCATCCTCGAGTTGCCCGGCATCTACATCAACGGCGGGCGGCGCGGCTACCTGGTCGGCATCGCGCCCGGCGTGCTGACGAGCCTGCTCGGGGCGAAGCCGGTGCAGTGCGCCGGTGCAGAATAGGCGCCCAGCCGAAACAGCCAGCCGCACGCCCCGCGCCCGCGGCCAAGACCCCATGGAGACTCTCTACACCGTTGCCGCCGTAATCGCGGCCTACCTGATCGGCTCGCTGTCGTTCGCCGTGATCGTCAGCCGGGCCATGGGCCTGAACGATCCGCGCAGCTACGGCTCGGGCAACCCGGGCGCCACCAACGTGCTGCGCTCGGGCAACAAGACGGCCGCCATCCTCACGCTGCTGCTCGATGCGCTGAAGGGCTACGTGCCGGTGCTGCTGGTGGTGCTGTTCGGTGCGCGCCTCGGGCTGCGCGAGGGCACCGTGGCGCTGGTCGGGCTGGCGGCCTTCGTCGGCCACCTGTGGCCGGTGTTCTTCCGCTTCCAGGGCGGCAAGGGGGTGGCCACCGCGGCCGGCGTGCTGCTTGCGTTCAACCCGTGGCTGGGCGCGGCGACGCTGCTCACCTGGATCATCGTCGCGGGCTTCTTCCGCTACTCGTCGCTGGCGGCGCTGGTGGCGGCGGTCTTCGCGCCGTTCTACCAATTGCTGATCTGGGACGGCGGCCCGCTCGCCGGCGCGATCGTCGTGATGAGCCTGCTGCTGGTCTGGCGCCACCTGCCCAACATCCAGAAGCTGATCGCCGGCAAAGAGAGCAAGCTCGGCAGCAAGAAGGCGCCGGCCACGGCGCACCCGCCCGAGCACCCGCCCGAGCATTCGCACAAGCATTCCTCCCACAAGCATTCCGACCACGGAGCCAAGCCATGACCCACGCCGTACGGCGTTTCCACGTCGAGGACCGCTATTCCGACATGGCCATCCACCATGGCACGGTCTACCTCGCCGGCCAGGTGCCCGACGACACCACGCAGGACATCCGCGGTCAGACCCGCCAGGTGCTGGCGATGGTCGACCGGCTGCTCACCGAGGCGCACACCGACAACGCGCACATCCTGATGGCCCAGATCTTCCTGGCCGACATGGCCGATTTCGCCGGCATGAACGAGGTCTGGGACGACTGGGTCGCCCCCGGCGACGCCCCGCCGCGGGCCACCGTGCAGGCGAAGCTGGCGAACCCGGCCTACCGGATCGAGATCGTCGTCACCGCGGCGCTGAAGGTCTGATCCCTCGCCGGCGCAGGGGATTTGCGGACGAGGGGGCTTGTAGATGCGAACGGTTCGCATTTAAACTGCAAGCCATGCACACCTCCACCCACCTGTCCTCCGCCGCGCAGGCCTTGCCCGCGGCGCCCGTCCGTTCTTCCCGCGCGCAGCCGGTCGGCGGCGGCGCGGCAGGGCCGCTGCGCTGCATCACCAGCGATGCGGTCTTCGCCGGGGAAACGCTGGTCATCATCGACCACCACGGCATCGAGTACCGCCTGCGACAAACGTCGCTCGGCAAGCTGATCCTGACGAAATAGGGTCCACGCGTACTCAAGTCGGTGCCGGGCCGCGCCGATAGCCTCCTGATCCCGTTGCAGCCGCCCAGGCTGCGCGGGCGATTCAGGAGACAACATGAATTTCGTCAACCGGATGAAGATCGGGACGCGACTGGGCCTGGGTTTCGGCGTCGTGATCCTGTTGCTGGTGTTGATCACCGGCGTGTCGGTGTGGCGCATCCGCGCCATCAATGCGGCCACGGCCGAGATCGTCAGCGAGGGCTACGGCCAGATCGCGCTGGCCACCGAGATCGACCGTGCCGTCAACAAGCAGGCCAACCACCTGCGCAGCGCGGTGCTGGCCGTCGGCGACGAGGCCGAGGTCAAGGGCTACATCACGAAGGTCAGTGAGGCCACGCGCGAGATCTCGCAGCTGCGCGAGAAGCTGGCCGCGACCGGCGCCTCGCCGAAGGGCGACGAGCTGCTGAAGGCCTTGCAGGAAAGCGGCGACTCCTACGTCAAGAAGCGCCAGAAGGTGGTCACGCTGCTGCAGGCCAACCTGCCGGACGCGGCGCGCAACTACCTGCTGAAGGA
>NZ_JBFUGN010000495.1:0-4539 GCF_056402895.1 Rhizobacter sp. P3_B12
CTGCAGGGGTCAGTGCGCCCTGAAGGTTAAGACGAGCTCGCCAATCATTCGAAATCCACGCAAACGTGCGCTCGCCGCGGTGCAATGCATTCGCAGAGAAGCTGTCGGCTCCAGACATTGAATTGATCAGCTCATCCTTAGAGCGGCGTTCGCGCACTTGGTTGCCCGGGATGCGGGAGTCGGCAGGGTTGCCGCAGCGACCGAGTCGCTATGGAGTGGCGTTCACGGAGCGCTTTCGCCCATCATTGGTGACCAAGGCGTTGCAGCGTTGTACAGGCGTAGCCTCCATCTAACCCGATCGGGGCCTACCAGCTTTCCCAACGTTGGAGAGCCGGCAGACTCAACGGATTTCACTACCTTGCGGGAAGCCTTGACTTCCCTGGCGCCACCTGACGCTGCGGCGGCGAGCACCGCGCTCTTCGCCACGTTCTACGAACTCCTGTCCGCCCTGATCGGCTCTTCGCTCGTCGAGCGGCTGCTCGGCACGTCTCTGGACAGACCCTTCACCGAAGAACCCGCGCAGGATCCCTCACCATGACTACAGGCAAAGCAACCATCAACCGCCTGTCCACCGGCGTACCCGGGCTGGACATCGTGCTCGGCGGTGGCCTGCCGGAGTTCTCCTTCAACATCATCGCGGGGGCGCCGGGCAGCGGAAAGACGACGCTCGCGCATCAGATGATGTTCGCGCTGGCCACCCCCGAGAGACCGGCGCTCTACTTCACGGTCCTCGGCGAGCCACCACTGAAGATGCTGCGCTACATGCAGCAGTTCGAATTCTTCGACGACGCCAAGGTCAACAGCTCGATCCACTTCATCAACCTGGCTGATGACACAGCAACCGGTGATCTCGAGAAAGTATTGAAGAGGATCGTCGCCGCGGTGGAAGAGCACGGCCCGGCACTGGTTTTCGTCGACTCATTCCGCTCTGTGATGCTGGCTAGCGAAGGCGCGGGCAGCAGCTACCTCGGGCTGCAGCAGTTTGTGCAGCAACTGGGAATACTCATGACGAGCTGGCAGGCCACGACGTTCCTGATTGGGGAGTACTTCACCGACGCGGATCCAAACCCAGTCTTCACCGTCGCCGACGGCTTGCTCTGGTTTCGCCAGAGCACGCAGAGGAATTCGGTGGTGCGCAAGCTCGAAATCATGAAGATGCGAGGTCAGGCAACTTTGCCGGGACTTCATACGTTTCGCATCGACCACGACGGCCTCCACGTGTTTGCGCCAGCTCAGGCCGAGCAACGCGGCCATGATCTGCCCCGGGCCGTTAACGACCGGCTGAGAATGGGTGTCCGCGGTCTGGACCAGTTGATGGGCGGAGGTCTGCCGCGCGGCTATTCGCTACTGGTCGCTGGGCCTTCCGGCTCCGGCAAATCGATTCTCGCTTCTGCTTTCCTGGCCGAAGGCGCAAGCCACGGCGAGAAAGGTGTAATCGCCGCCTTCGAGCAGCGACCGGGGCTGTCACATTCACCTGCCGTCGCGGCGCTGATCGAAGCGGGCCACGTGAGCATTGTTGAAACAGGCGCGGAGAACCTGTCGGTCGACGAAATGAGCCACTTGCTCCTGAATGAGGTCCGGCGACTAGGAGCCAGYCGGGTGGTGATCGATTCCCTGTCGGGATTCGAGCTGGCGCTGGCTCCAACCTTCCGGGAAGATTTCCGCGAATCGCTGTCGCGCATGGTGAGAGCGCTGGCCCGCACCGGCACCACCGTCCTGATGACTTCGGAACTGGAAGACCGCTACGACGACCTCCGCTTCAGTCCGTACGGAACCGCCTTCCTAACCGACGCGATCATCGTGCAGCGCTATGTGGAAGTAGACAGCCGGCTGCAGCGCGTGCTCGCAGTCGTCAAGGTGCGAGGGAGTGCTCATTCGAACGAGCTGCGCCTCTTTCACATTGATGCACAGGGCATCCAGATTGGGGACATGCTCGCTGAGCATGAAGGCATCTTGGGAGGCCGCCCCACCAGGCGCCCGGCCCGCTCCCTTCTCGCTTCAACCCCAGGCGACGGCCCTGCTCTCCGTTGACGGATCGATGACACCATGAGCGGCGATCTCGGCCAGCCCTCTGCTGGATCGGCGGGCTCGTCGGAGTCAACATCGGCCGTCGAGGAACTCCGCAAGGAGCTGTTTCGCCTTAGACGCGACATCGAGCAGGTTCAGCGGGAGTTCGACGACACGAAGGCGGCCCAGCTGCTGCAGGCCAATGAAAAGTTGGTGTTGGCGGTGATGACCGCCGAACGGATCGCGCAGGAGACAACGGCCAGGCTGAGCGAACTAACGCAGAGCACACAGCGCGACGCGTTGACCGACACGCCCAACCGCGCCTTGATGATGGACAGGTTGCACAACGCCATCGTCATGGCCCATCGGCGTGAATCGAGCTTTGCAGTCCTCTTTGTCGACATCGACAAGTTCAAGGAAGTCAACGACACGCTCGGTCACGCTGTAGGCGATCAGGTGCTGCAAGTCGTTGCTCGTCGACTAGAGGGAGTCGTGCGAGCCTCCGACGCCGTGAGTCGGCACGGCGGAGACGAGTTCGTAGTGCTGCTTACGGAAATCTCGGATGCCGCCGACGCTGCGTTGGTGGCCGAGAAGATGCTTCAGGCCCTGCAAGCCCCGACCGATCTCAGGGATGCACCTGCAATGAAGTTGAGCGCGAGCATCGGAATCGCGATCTATCCGCAGGACGGCGACGACTCCGCGCGCCTCATCGACGCCGCAGACGAGGCGATGTATCGAGTCAAACGCCGCGGCGGCCGTGCCTATAGCTTCCATCACGCGTTTCCGGAAAATGACGCGGTTCAACTCGCTGCCTCAACTGAATCAGGAGAAGCCTCACCTGCGGAGCGACAGTTCTCTCATGCACCTGATCCGCGCAGTTTGCGTGACGCGAACGAACAGTTGGTCCTGTCGTCGTTAGCCTTGCAGGAGTCTGAAGCTCGAGCAGTGAAGACTCATCAGCAGCAGGTCAAATTCCTCGCCATCGTCTCTCACGAGTTGCGAAACCCACTGGCGCCTATCCGCTCGGCTACAGAACTGCTCAAACGCGTTCGCACCGACGAAGCGCAGYACGCCCGGCTGCAGGAGGTTATCCAGCGTCAGGTGTCTCATCTAGCGCGCATCGTGGATGATTTGCTGGACAGCTCGCGAGCTCAGACTGGCAAATTTCACTTGGAACCAATTTCGGTCAACCTTGTTGAAGTGCTCAGGCTAGCGATTGAATCTTGCCGTCCCGCGATCGACAAGCACCTGCAACACTTCAAGATGAAGCTGCCAGTTGGTCCCCTATGGGTCTTCGGCGACCCTGTTCGACTGGCCCAGGTCTTTCAAAATCTACTGGACAACGCCTCCAAGTACACACAGTCTGGAGGAGTCGTATCGATGTCCGTCGTCAGCACAATCGACACCTGCGTAGTGAGTGTGTCCGACAACGGGATCGGGATAGCGGCCGAGGTATTGCCTCGCGTATTCGATCTGTTTACACAAGATCCTCGGGCGTCCGCCTTCCACGGGCTCGGCCTGGGAATCGGCCTCGCGGTCGTCCATGAGCTGGTACAAGCGCATGGCGGAAGCATCACCGCCAGCAGCCCAGGGCCAGAACTCGGGAGCGAATTTCTTGTCTCCCTGCCGTTGCTCAACACCATACATCGTAGCTCTGATCAAGGCGGCGGTGGATGGCATCGCGGGAGTTCTTGATAGATCGGTTCGGCGCAACTTCAGACCCGGCGAGTTGGGCCTCCGCGTACGAGAGTCTTGCGGCCTCGATCAACCGCCCGGCTGAAACAGCGTATCGAACACCCAGATGTCACCAGTGCCGTTGCATACCGAGAAAAACTGGACACGCGGCTATTGAGCAAACGGCAACCAATTCGGTAGCCGTCATGTCTTTTGACATGTGCAGACGCCTGCACATCGCTGAAATATTCAACTGCACAGCGGTTGGAGAAGCGGAGAATCCAAACTCCGGGCAAGTTGCTATGTGCACCGGCGTTCGAAGGGAGCACTGCTTTGATTCAGCAGGAATTTTTCAGCGCCCCGAGTGTTGATACTCGCAGCGAGGCTGTGCGGTTTGTCGYTGTCATCGGCGGGCTGATCGTCAGAGCCTTGGTCTCCAGGGAATTTCTGGAAGACCGTTTTGTGGCCGGTCCAAGCCCGTCGGATTGGCTTGCGGCCTACGAATCCCACCGGCAAGAGATCCACCAGATGGTCTCCAGAAAGTACCTCCGCGAAGGGACTTCCCCGGTGCTCATCCACACCGATGAGTTCTTGGACGGTAGCCGCTGAGTCACTGCAGTCCAGCGGTCTATTTCACTGCCGGCGCTCTCGCGAGGAGTTCGGTCTTCTCGGCCGAACCGCGGCTCGATCCGAACTCGAACTGGTGTGCGTCGCGCAGGCCATTGGCGAACTGCTGGGTCAGCATGCCCAGCGGGCCATTGAGCGCCATGATCAGCGGGTTCACGTCGCCGCCCTTCGTCACGCCCAGCCAGGTCACGAAGACCATCGCCGAAAGGCAGGCCAGCATGCCCACCACGT
>NZ_JBFUGN010000496.1:0-4519 GCF_056402895.1 Rhizobacter sp. P3_B12
CCATTTCGACGCCGTGGACGTCACCAACTACCTGTGGCGCCCGCTGCTGCCCACGCTGTGCCAGGCGCTGGCCGACGGCGGCGTGCTGATCTACGAGACCTTCGCGCACGGCCAGCAGGGCGTGGGCCGGCCGGCCAACCCGGATTTCCTGCTGCGCCCGGGCGAGCTGCTGGAAGCGGCGCGCGGCCTGCGCGTGGTCGCGTTCGAGGACGGCTTCCTCGGCTCGCCGGCGCGCTTCGTGCAGCGCATCGCCGCGGTGAACGCGGGCGCCGACCCCGGCGGACCGGGTGAAATCCCGCGTTATCTGCTGGACGCCGGGCACCCCCCGCAGGGTGAGTAAAATCCGTGGATTCCGAGGATCCCGCATGAAATCCATTGTTGGCAGCATCGTCGCGCTGATCACGCCGATGCACGAGGACGGCAGCGTCGACTATGACGCGCTGCGCCGCCTGATCGACTGGCACATCGACGAAGGCACCGACTGCATCGGCGTCGTCGGCACCACCGGCGAAAGCCCCACGGTCTCGGTCGAGGAGCACTGGGAGATCATCCGCGTCGCGGTCGAGCATGTGCGCGGCCGGGTGCCGATCATGGCCGGCACCGGCGCCAACTCCACCCGCGAGGCCATCGAGCACTCGCGCTATGCCCGCAAGGCCGGCGCCGACTGCACGCTGTCGGTCGTGCCGTACTACAACAAGCCGTCGCAGGAAGGCATCTACCAGCACTTCAAGGCCATCGCCGAAGCGGTGGACATCCCGATGGTGCTGTACAACGTCCCCGGCCGCACGGTCGCGGACATGCTGCCCGAGACCACGCTGCGCCTGGCGCAGATCCCCGGCATCGTCGGCATCAAGGAGGCCAGCGGCAACATCGAGCGCGCCGGCTGGCTGGTGCGCAATGCGCCGAAGGGCTTCTCGATCTATTCCGGCGACGACCCGACCGCGATCGCGCTGATGCTGCTGGGCGGCCACGGCAACGTGAGCGTCACCGCCAACGTCGCGCCGCGCGCGATGCACGAGCTGTGCAAGGCCGCGCTGGCCGGCCAGGTGCGCGAGGCGACCGACATCCACCTGAAGCTGCTGCCGCTGCACAAGAACCTGTTCGTCGAGCCGAGCCCGGCGCCCACCAAATGGGCCCTGTCGCGGCTGGGCCGCTGCGGCGCCACGCTGCGCCTGCCGATCGTCGGGCTGACGGCCGCGGGCCAGGCCACCGTGGAACAAGCGATGCGCGAATCGGGTCTGCTGTGAGCGGCCCCTGCGACCTGCGCTGACGCGATTGCTTCCGTTCCACCTTCTTCATTCCCCCTCACCGGCTCGGCCGGCGCCRCTGTGGCACTGTCCTCGGAGATGTACAACGTGACCCGTTTTCCCCTGAACCCTCTCGCCAAGGCACTCGCTGCCGCCCTTTCGCTGGGCCTCGCCGCAGCCGGATGCTCGTCGATCGAGACGGCCGTGACCGGTGAGAAGGTCGACTACAAGGCCGCGACCGTCAAGGCCACGCCGCTCGAAGTGCCGCCCGACCTGACGCAGCTGCAGAACGACTCGCGCTACAACGTGCAGAGCGGCGGCACCATCAGCGCCACCACCTTCCAGAATCCGCAGGCAGCGGGCAACTCGGCGGCCCCGGCCGCCGGCCCGGCGACGCAGTCCGTGGCGCCGAACACCCTCGGCCAGGCCCGCCTGGAACGCCAGGGCGACCAGCGCTGGGTCGTCACCACGCAGACACCCGAGCAGGTGTGGCCGCAGCTGCAGGCCTTCTGGAAAGAGCGCGGCCTGACGATCTCGCTCGACCAGCCCGAAGCCGGCGTGATGGAGACCGAGTGGGCCGAGAACCGCGCCAGGCTGCCGGACGACCTGATCCGCCGCACGCTGGGCCGCGTGATCGACGGCCTGTACTCCACCGGCGAGCGCGACAAGTACCGCACCCGCGTCGAGCGCGGCGCCAACGGCACCGAGATCCACATCGCCCACCGCGGGCTGCGCGAGGTCTACGTCGGCCAGCAGAAGGAATCGACGGCCTGGGAACCGCGCCCGAGCGAGCCCGAACTCGAAGGCGAGATGCTGACGCGCCTGCTCGTGAAGCTCGGCGCGAAGGACGAGCAGGCCAAGCTGGCGTCGCAGCAGGCCGCGTCGGCGCCCGCCGCCGCCACGCCGCACGCGCGCGCTGTCGAAGGCCAGGCGGCCGCGACGCTGCAGGTCGACGATGCCTTCGACCGCGCCTGGCGGCGCGTCGGCCTCGCGCTCGACCGCAGCGGCTTCACCGTCGAAGACCGCGACCGCACGCAAGGCGTCTACTTCGTCCGCTATGTCGACCCGGCGATGGCCGGCAAGGAAGAACCCGGCTTCTTCAGCCGCCTGTTCGGCACCGGCGAGAAGGGCAACTTCGCGCCGGTGAAGTACCGCGTGCGCGTGGTCGGCCAGGGCGACGTGAGCCTGGTGTCGGTGCTCGACAGCAAGGGCGAGCCGGAGAACGGCGACGCCGGCAAGCGCATCGTCGGCCTGCTGGTGGACGAGCTGAAGTAAGCGCCGGAGAGCGATCCGCATGCTGCGTTTCTGCAGCCTTGGCAGCGGCAGCACCGGCAACGCGACGCTGGTCGAGGCCGGCAGCGGAAGCACCGTCACGCGGCTGCTGATCGACTGCGGCTTCTCGCTGCGCGAGCTGGCGCTGCGACTGTCGCGCACCGGGCTCGCGGTCGACGACATCGATGCGGTGTTCGTGACCCACGAGCACGGCGACCACGTCGGCTGCGCGCTGACGCTCGCGCGCCGTCACCGCGTGCCGCTGTGGACGAGCCTGGGCACCTGGCGCGCGATCGGCGATCCGTCGGTGGAGGAGTGGCTGAACGTCGCGCGCGACGGCGAAGCCATCGCCATCGGCGACCTGCAGCTGCTGCCCTACACCGTGCCGCACGATGCGAACGAGCCGCTGCAGCTGCGCCTGACCGATGGCGATGCCTGCCTGGGCGTGCTGACCGACATCGGCTCGTCGACGGCGCATGTCGTCGCGCACCTGCAAGGCTGCGATGCGCTGCTGCTGGAATGCAACCACGACCTGCAGATGCTCGCGAACTCGAGCTACCCGGCCTCGCTGAAGCGGCGCGTCGGCGGGCGGCTCGGGCACCTGTCGAACGAGACCGCGGCCGAGATCCTCGCCGCCTGCCACCATGCCGGGCTGCGCCACCTGGTGGCCGCGCACCTGAGCCGGCAGAACAACCGGCCCGAACTGGCCGTTCAAGCGTTGCTCGGTGTGACGGGCGGCAACACGGACGACATCATCGTGGCCGATCCGGCACTCGGATTCGGGTGGCTCTCGTTGCGCTGACTTCTGCGCTGAAAAGTGCGGACGTAAAAAAGCCGCCCGAAGGCGGCTTTCTCACATCGCCGAAGCGATTTACTTGACAGCCGAAGCGGCGGCCGAAGCGGCACCGGCAGCAGCCGAAGCAGCGTCCGTGGCAGCCGAAGCGGCCATTGCAGCGCCCGAAGCGGCGGCATCAGCCACCGGAGCGGGAGCCGGAGCCGGCGTGGCAGCCGGAGCAGCCGGAGCGGCCTCTTCCGGCTTCTTGCCGCAAGCGGCCAGAGCAACAGCAGCAACCAGGGAAGCCAACAGAAGCGACTTTTTCATACTTATCCTCAATGAAAGGTTCAGACAATTACCGGTAATTGTGGGAACCCTCCGATCAATCGATACACGGCAGATCCCCAACGGACTCAGACCTACGAAAGCTCGAGCGTTTCGTAGGTCCAGCCCATGATTATACGCAGACGCAGTGCATACCCTATAGGCCCAGGGTTGTCGCAGGAAAGGCCTCGACAGAGCGTTGCAAAAGTGCATCAAGGTGTTCGCGCGTGCGCACCGCGTCGCCCTCGTCGGTGGACCAGCTCGCGCGGTACTGCGCCGGGTTCAGCAGCCGCAGCGTGACCAGGCCCGGGGCCAGCAGCACGGTCGGGACATCGCGCTCGTCGTCGCCGTCGGGCGAGCGGCATTCGACGATGTGCGACCACTGCCGGCGCCATTGCGCGAAGCGCGCGTGGCGCCGCGACACCTCGTCGAAATGCCCACCCAGCATCGTCAGCTTGCGGTGCGCAAAGGCCCAGCGCGTCAGGTGATCGAGCACCGCGTGCTCGCCGAGCGGCCAGTCGGCGAAGTCGGGGTCGCTCAGCAGCAGCTCGCGACAGCCCTGCTCCGCCGCGAGCGCGAAGCCCTCGCGCAGGGCCTGCAGGAAATCGCTGCGCGACGTGATGATGCGGGGCGTGCCGGTCTCGTCCATCGAGGTCCTCCTTGGCTTCAGGCCGCGTGCTCTTCAGGTTGGTGAAATGGGGCGCACCCAGCCCGCCTGCGCCCATTGGTCGAGCAATCCGAAGGCATCGTCGCTCAGCCGCGCGACATCGGCAAGCGCCAGGCTGCGGCTGTCGGCGAGCGAGCGCATCAGCCGCGCATCGCGGCCGGCGGCGCGAAACGAATCGCCGTTGATGAACACATGCCGATCGTCGTACATCATCCGCGTGCGGCGGTCCAGGCG
>NZ_JBFUGN010000497.1:0-4511 GCF_056402895.1 Rhizobacter sp. P3_B12
GACCAGCAGCGTGCCCAGCGTCTTGTGCTCGGGCAGGCCCAGCTCGTCCTCGAGGTGCAGGTCGGTGCCGGTGGCGCCGCTGTTCGAGCGGTCGACCTGGATGTGCGAGCTGATCGACGGGCGGAACGCGCCGATCTGCACCCACAGCTTCTGGTTCAGGTAGTCGGTCGCATCGGCGGCTTGCGCACCGGTGGCGGCGAGCAGCGGCAACATCAGCGGCCCCAAGGCGACGGCGAGAGGACGGCAGCGGCGGCAAGGCATGTGATGGCTCCCCCTGGATTCGTGAAATCGTTCGCGGTCTGCAGCCTATCCGCGGCCGCAAGGAGCGTCAATCGCGAGTGCGAAGTTGGGGACTGGCGTGGGATTCGCCACGTATTGCGTGGACTGCCGTCATGGTGGCCTGTCGACAATGGCGTCTTCTTCCAGTGAGCCTCTCATGCCGCAGTCGACCGGTCCGTCCCCTTCCTCCGTTGCCAGCTCGCGCGATTCGCTGATGGCGATGGGTGCCGGGGCGCTGATGGGCGTCATCGTGATGCGCATGGCCGAGCAGCGCGGCGACAGCGGGCTGAGCCTCGCGATGGCGGTGCTGTTCGTGCTGTCGGGCTGCGCATCGGTCGTGCTCGCGATGCTGAGTCGGCCGCACCGCCTGAAGCCGTTGCAGCGGCGCGGCGAGGTCAAGGGCTGGCTGCTGGCGCTCGGGCTGGGCCTGCTGGCCGCGGTTCAGGTCAGCGCCCTCATTTCCTGAGCCGCGCGACATCGAGCGGCGAGACTTCCGTTCCCCAGTTGCCCCATGAGCCGCGCACGTAGCTCAGCACGCTGGCCAGCTCGGCATCGCTGAGCACGGTCGCGAACGGCGGCATGCCGTAGGGCCGCGGGTTCGCCGGCGTCGACGGCGCGAAGCCGCCCTCCAGCACGATGTGCACCAGGTTCGCCGGCGAATCCATCGTCACCGCGCGGTTGCCGGCCAGCGGCGGATAGGCCGGCGGCGCGCCTTCCCCGTGCTCGCCATGGCAGTCGATGCAGTGCTGCTTGTACAGCTGGCCGCCTTGCGCCATCACCGCCGCCGGGGCGGGCTGGCGCTTCACCTCGGGCTGCGACAGGGCCTTCAGGTAGGTCGCCATCGCGAGCAGGTCGTCGGCGCTCAGGTGCTGCAGGCTGCCGGTCACGACCTCGGCCATCGGCCCGGTGACGCTGCCGCCGCGCGACGCATCGGCGACGCCGCTGCGCAGCAGCGCAACGATCTTCGGCAGTTCCCAGTCGCCCACGCCGGCCTCGCGCGCATCGCTGAGCGACGGCGCATACCAGTTCTGGATCGGGATCAGCCCGCCGTCGAGCGCGATGCCCGAGCTCGCGCCGAGCGCGTTGCGCCTCGAATGGCAGGCGTTGCAGTGGCCCAGCCCCTCGACGAGGTAGGCGCCGCGGTTCCAGTCGGGCGAGCGCGAGCCGTCGTGCGGCATCGAACCGGGCCGGAAGAACGCGGCGCGCCACACGGCCAGCGCCGCCTGCGTGTCGTACGGAAACCCGAGCGCATGCGACCGGTTCGGCTTGTCGGTGGGCGGCAGGCTGCGCAGGTACGCGAACAGCGCATCCGAATCCTCGCGCGTGACGTGGGTCAGCTCGGTGTACGGAAAGGCCGGGTACAGCAGCCGGCCGTCGGCCGAGCGGCCGTTGTGCATCGCGCGCCAGAACAGCGCCGATGTCCAAGCGCCCAGGCCGTGCTGCGGGTGCGGCGTGAGGTTGGGTGCGAACACCGTGCCGAACGGCGTCGGGATGCCGCGGCCGCCGGCATACGGCACGCCGCCGCGCTCGGTGTGGCAGCCGGCGCAGTTGCCGGCGCGGGCCAGGTACTCGCCGCGTGCCACCTGCTGCGGGGTGAAGGGCGCGGCATCGGCGGCCAGCGGCGACTCGTCGCGGAAGTTGAGAGCCAGCACCAGCACCACCCCGGCGACGAGCAGCAGCCCGATCACGATCAGCGCGCGCTTCATGGCGCCGCCTTCGTCACGTCAGGAACGCCGCCGCAGGTGATCGGCAACGCGGCGGGCAGCGTCGCCGCCGGGTGCGCCGGTTCGGGCACCGGCTGCACCGCCAGCCACTGCGCGATCGCGCCGACCTCGTCGGCCGTCAGCGCCTGCGCCACCTGTGCCATGCAGTCGGGCGCCAGCGCGCGGCGCGTGCTGGTGCGCCAGGCGCCGAGCTGCGCGACCAGGTAGTCGCGCGGCAGCCCGAGCAGGCCGGGGATCGCCGGGGCGACGCCGGTCAGCGTGGCGCCGTGGCATTGCGTGCAGGCCGGCAGCTTGCGCGCGGCATCGCCGTGGCGCGTGAGCGCCTCGCCGCGGCGTGCCACCTCGGCCGGCAGCGCGGGCCCGGGCGCCGGTGGCGAGTACGGCAGGTCGAGCGACGAGAAGTACGCGGCGATCTCGCGCAGGTAGGCGTCGCTCAGCGGGTCGAGCAGGCCGGTCATCAGCGCGTACTGGCGGCGGCCGTCGCGAAAGCCCTGCAGCTGGTGGTAGAGGTAGTCGGCCGGCTTGCCGGCGATGCGCGGGTAGTAGCCGTCGCGCGCGGCGCGGCCTTCCTTGCCGTGGCAGYCGGTGCAGGCCTGCAGGCGCTGCGCGATCGTGTCGGGCACCGGCGGCGCGGCGCGTGCGCTGAAGACGGCGGTCAGCAGGATCAGGGCGAGGAGGGCTTTCATCGTGCGGTGCGCGTGGCAGACGAGGCGGCGGCGCAACGCGAGTATCCCCCCGTGTCTTCAGCCGCCGGGTTGCACCAGCCTGGACATATTGACCGACGCACCGGCCGATCCGGGGCCGCCTGGATCGCCTTGATCGAGCAACCCCGCTGCGACGCCCTCGCGATCGGCGGTCGAGCGGTTCTGGCTGACCTTCCACTTGCCCACCAGCGACTGCAGCGGGATCTCGATGCCGACGATCGCGCGCAGCATGCCGTCGATGAAGTCGGCCGGTGCATCGGCCACCGCCCAGGGCCGCGGCAGCGCGGCCTCGTGCCGCTGCGTCAGCCGCGTCACCAGCGACAGCAGCCACGGCGCGTCTTCATGCACCTGCAGCTTGCCGCGCGCCTGCACCATCACGTAGTTCCAGGTCGGCACCACCTTGCCGTGCTCCGCCTTCGTCGCGTACCAGCCCGGCGAGATGTAGGCCTGCGGCCCCTGGAACACGACCAGCGCATCGACATCGCGCCGCGCGGCCTGCCAGACCGGGTTGGCGCGCGCGACGTGGGCGCGCAGCACCGCGTGGCCGGCCGCATCGTGCTCCAGCAGGAAGGGCACCGGGTTCGCCGACAGCTCGCCGCCCGCATCCTGCGTGACCAGCAGCCCGAGCGGGTGCGTGCGCACCAGCTCGTGCAGCACCTCCGGGCGGGATTCCTCGAAATGACGGGGGGCGTACATGAGGCTCCTTCAGTCGATCGTGACCGGCTCGCACCGCACGTCGGACTTCACCGAGTTCGCGATGAAGCAGTTGGCATGCGCCTCGTGGTGCAGCCGCGCCTGCTCGGCGGCATCGGGCCGGCGCTCGCCGCCGTAGCGCACGGCCGGCCGCAGCGTGACGACGGTGACCGCCATCTGCCGCTGCGCATTCAGTTCCATGATGCCGACCGCCGCATCGCGGTAGTCGTCAATCACCCAACCCGCCTTCGCGGCGAGGCTGAGGAACCACAGCATGTGGCAGCTGCTGAGGGCCGCGACGAAGGCTTCCTCGGGATCGACGGCGCTCGGGTCCGACAGCGGCACGCGCACCGAATGCGGCGACGACGAACCCGGCACGGTCGCGCCGCCGTCGAAGTGCCAGTCRTGGCGGCGGCTGTAGCGGTTGTCGGTGAAGGGCTGGCCGGCGCGCGTCCAGTGCACCTCGGCGTGGTAGTCGTGCGTGGTCATCGTTCAGGTCCTCACAGGCGGTTCAGGTAGTCGAAGGTGCCCTGCTCGCGCACTTCGGTCGCGGCATCCAGCAGCCCGCGCATCGCGGCGCGGTACAGCGAGGTCGCGAGGCTGATGCGGCGCACGCCGGCCGCTTCGAGCTCGGCGACGCTGAACGACTTGCCCTTGATGCCGACCATGAAGTTCAGCGGCTTCGTCAGCGCACTGCACACGGTGCGCACCGCGTCGAGGTCGGGCAGGCCGGGCGCGAACAGCACGTCGGCACCGGCGCGCTCGAAGGCCTGCAGCCGGCGGATCGTGTCGTCGAGGTCGGGGTTGCCGCGCAGGAAGTTCTCCGACCGGGCGGTCAGCACGAAACCGCCCGGCACGGCGCGCGCCGCTTCGACCGCGGCGGCGATGCGCTCGGTCGCGTGGCCGATGTCGTACAGCGGCTTCGCCTCGTCGCCGCTCGCATCCTCGATCGAGCCGCCGGCCAGGCCGATCGCGCCGGCTCGGCGGATCGTCTCGGCGGCGTCCTGCGGTGTGGCACCGAACCCGTTCTCCAGGTCGGCCGACACCGGCACGTCGACCGCCTGCACGATGGCCTGCGCGTGCGCGATGGCCTCGTCGCGCGTCAACTGGC
>NZ_JBFUGN010000498.1:0-4506 GCF_056402895.1 Rhizobacter sp. P3_B12
CGACACCCTTGGGGCCGCAATAGCCTTCGGGGGCGAAGCGCTCCAGCGCAATCCGGTACTCGGCCACTTCGGGCTTCACGGCTTGCCACACCATCGGGTAGCAACCGAGCCGCTGCGTGGCCTCGTCCGGCCCGACAAGCCGCACGCGCAGGCGGGTGCTGGTGGCGGAGCTGAGCCRGATCGTCAGGAACCGGTAGTCGCCGGCTTTCACCGGGATCGATCTCGGCGCGCCGATGTTGACCCCGAGACCGCCCCACGCGCTGGCGCCCTTGCCGAAGAATTGCCCGGTCACGGCGAGCGCATCGCCGTGCACGGCCAGCGGCGATACCAGCGCATCGCCTTGCTTCTCGGAAAAGGCGAAACTGGTGATCACCCCTCCCTCCGGCGTGCGTGACGGGCTCTTGAACGTCGTCACCCACAACCGATCGGCCGAGTCGGCCTGCACGTTGGGCGCCGCGGCCTGCGACGCGAGCGGCACGACCATGGGCTTGGGTGCCGGCGACTGGGCGCACGCGCCCAGCAAGGCGCACGCTGCGAGGGCGAGGAAGGGGTCGAGCTTCATGTCATCTCCTTGTTGGTTGGGTCCGCGCCGATCACTGACCCGACAGCAGGACAGGCTTGCCGATGACCACCGACACCGCATCCAGGCCCGCGCTGCCCTTGAGCTCGCGGATCTGGAACTGCTTGAGCTTGGTCAGCGCGAGTGCGGTGTCAGGACGCGTGGCGCTCGCAGCCGCGCAGGTGGCATCGGGGTTGTTGGCCAGGCTGAACGACGAGAAGGGAATCACGCGCGTCGCGGCGGTACCGCTCAGGCCGGTGACCACATAGCTCGGGAAGCAGCCATCGTCGACCGCATCGGCCGACTGCAGCATGACCACGACCTGGCTGTTGCTGGTGGACGCCAGGTTGATGCTCAGTGCGGGCCAGCCGGACACGTCGCTCGTCGCGGTCAGCGGCAGCACGGCCACGGTGGCAGCCCAGGATTCGGTGGCCGCAGTGCGATTGCCGGTCAGCGTGTACGCCGAGCTGCTTTCAGCGAGAGCGTTCCCCGTTGCGCCGGTGCCGTACTCGAACGAGAACGGGCCCGTGATCGACACAGCCGACGTGGCCGGCGTGGCGGGCTTGGGCGCGAATGCGATGCTTCCCACATGGATCCCCACGGTGGCGGAACCGGTGGCCGGGAGGGCCTCGTCCGACACCTCGATGGCTCCGACATTGGCCAGCGTGCCGGCCAGCGCCGGGTTGGTGACGGTGGCGCCGGCGCAGAAGTCGGGCAGCTTGAAGTTGGCATCGGTCAGCGCCAGCTCGTAGCTCGTCTGGGTGGCCGTGACCGTCACGCTGGCCGCCGGCACGCAACCGTTGGGTGTCGAGCCCAGCGCCTTGATCTTGAGCTTGAGCGTCTTGTTGGTGCCGGTCGATGCCAGCG
Source organism: Rhizobacter sp. P3_B12 (assembly GCF_056402895.1). NCBI lineage: Bacteria > Pseudomonadati > Pseudomonadota > Betaproteobacteria > Burkholderiales > Sphaerotilaceae > Rhizobacter > Rhizobacter sp. P3_B12. The sequence continues at coordinate 1,427 of NZ_JBFUGN010000498.1, forward strand.
AGAACTGCAACTTGGTCGCGCCGGACTGGACCTGGTTGCGGTCGGCATCGCGCAGCGGGATATCGATGCCCACGCCGCCGAAGGTGCTGCCGCCGGCGTTGCTGAAGCTGCTGGTGACATTGAGGATGTTGTTGCTGACACCCAGCACCGGCAGGGAGGGCAAGTCGCCCGCCTTTTCGGCATAGGCGAATGCCGAGGCCGTCCGCCCCTGGTCGGTGCTGCCGTCGGCCGCGGTGAACGACGCGACGACCTGTCCATTGATGGTGACCGGCACGGCGGGCGCCGGTGCAGGTGCAGGCGCCGGGCCCGGCACCGGGGTGCCTCCGCCGCCGCAGGCTGCGAGCAGCAGGAACAGGGTCGAGACGGCGGCCATGCGATGGGAGTTGTCGATGTTCATGGGGGACTTCTTTGCTGTGGGGGTGGTAGACGATTGCCTGCACGTGGCGGGCGGACGGATCAGCGTTGTGCCGCGACGTGGCGCAACGCGGGAAATCAAGCTGGAGGCGCTCATCGGCCGTACAGGGCATCTCTCAGGTCGGTACGGAACGCACCGGCACCCGAGGGGTCGTAGACGCCGAAACTCGAGGCCAGCTCCCAGTAGTGCCAGCTCATGCCGCGGGCTTCGATCAGGTCGCGCATGACACGCGAGTAGTGCACCCGCGAGGCGCTGTCCGCGGCCGAGTACGACCCGAACTCGCCGACGAAGATCGGGTAGCGGACCTGCGCGCCATAGGCCTTCGCGAGGTCCAGGCCCCAGGTCATTCGCGACAGCTGGTCCGCCGTGCAGCAGCCCAGCCCGACCGGCAGCGCCGGGGTGACCCAGGTGGCGCCCTGGTGGGTGAAGTTGAACGGTTCGTAGTTGTGGACCGTGAGGATCAGGTTGGCGTCGTTGGGCAGCACGAGCTTGGACAGGTCGGCCGCGCTGTTCCAGCTGGTCGGGCCGACGACGATCAGGCGTTGCGGGTTGTCGCGGCGAATCACGCCGACAGCCCGCGCCATGAGGTCGTTCCAGCGATCGGTCAGGTTGCCGTGCGGCTCGTTGTAGACCTCCAGGATCAACCGGTCGCTGCGATTCTTGTAGCGGGCCGCGATCTGGCGCCACATCGAGAGGAAGCGCACTTCCAGCACGGCGGGATCCACCGAGCGTTCGTTGGCGTCCAGCACGTCGCCGTCGAGCTGGCGATAGTGGTGCATGTCGAGCAGCACGTAGACACCCTTGTCCAGCAGGCGGTCGACCACGCTGTCCACGCGGGCGAAGAAGGCAGGGTCGATCACGGCCGCCGCATCGGCCGAGGCGTGATTGCTCCACCGGACAGGCAGCCGAACGCTGTCGAACGTGCCGCCATCGAGCAGATCGATGAAGCGTTGCTCCACGGTCACCCCCCAGTCGCCTTCTCGCGGCGGCTCGAGCATGTTGCCGAAGTTCACCCCACGGCCGAACGCGGCCGCGGCGCTGTGGGCTCGCGCCGAGGCGCCAGGGGGATTGCCCGCCGCCGCTGCGGGATAGTCGGCCAGCGTTGCCGCGTCGGACGCCGTCGCGCCGCCGGCTCCGCCGCAAGCCGCCAGCCCCGCGCAGAGCAGGATCGCGGTCACGGCGAGCCGTGCAATCGATTGCAACGACGAGGAAGGAAGGCCTGGAAAAGGCCTGTCAGGGGCGCCGCTGGCCGAGCTTTCTTCCGTCTTCATCATTCGTTCAACTTCCGGTCATGAGGTGTGGAATGTGCGTGCAATCGATTGCAAGCTCAGAGCAATGTTGCAGCAAGGTTACTAGCCGTGTCAACGGGGCCGTGCCTTATGATCGGGATAACGTGAATTACTGAGCAGTGGGCGACTCTTTTCGCCCTGCCAGCATCGACTCGCGAAACAGAAGCAACAGTTCGCTGGAAGATGCCTAGTGCAATCGATTCCAGGAATCGCTAAGGAGCGCCCGTTCGGGCAAGCATCTCAATGACCAGCCCTACCAAAGGAAGGCACGGCGCCCCGGCGAACCCAGGCGCTCCGGAGCAGAGTTCGACCCTGCAGGATGTGGCTCGGCTGGCCGGTGTGTCAGCCAGCACCGTGTCGCGCATCCTGAACGGCCAGGTCGACTCGCCCCGGCGCGAGGCCGTCGACGCCGCGATCAAGAAGCTGCGCTTCAAGCCGAACCTCGTGGCGAAGAGCCTGCGCAGTGGCGTGAGCATGGCCATTGGCGTGCTGACGCAGGATTTCGACAACCCCTATACGTCGCGTGCAGCCAAAGGCGTGGAAGACGAACTGATGAGCGGTGGCTACACCCCCATCGTGATCTCCGGCCACTGGAATCGCACCGGTGACGAAACGGAGCGCGTGCGCGTGCTGATGTCGCGCAAGATCGATGGCATCGTGGTCATCGGTGGACGGCTCACCAACGAGCAGTTGCTGGATCTCTCCGAACTGCAGCCCATCGTCGCGATCGGCCGCGACTGCGACGGCCCCCGCTTGCGTTCGCTGGATGTCGACCAGCGCCAGGGCGGCTACATGGCGACCCGTCACCTGATCGAGTTGGGGCATCGGCGGATCGCCCACATCGCAGGGATCGAGTACCAGCCCGACGCGATCGCCCGCATGCAGGGCTACATGGATGCGCACCGCGATGCCGGTCTCTCGGTGGATCAGCGCCTGATCGTGCGCGGCGACTTCTCCGAGCCGGGTGGCGTGCAGGCGATGCAGGCCCTGCTCGGTTCCGGCATCGGGTTCACGGCGGTCTTCGCGGCGAACGACCAGAGCTTGAATGGCGCGCGGCTGGTCTTGTTCAATCGAGGCATCGAGGTGCCCGCAGAGATCTCGCTGGTGGGGTTCGACGGCTTGCCTGCTTCCGAGTATTCCGTGCCGCCGACCACCACCGTTCGGCAACCCATCTACGAGATGGGTTGTACCGCCGCCAGGGAATTGCTTCGGCTGCTGGGCGTGAAGCAGCTGAACGAGGCACCGATCGGGTCGCTGGATCTGCAGCTGATGGTGCGGGGTACCACGGCACCACCGCCTCGTTCGGTTGAATGAGCCCCCCGCTTCTTGCTGGCCACCGCAACGAACCGATCAAGATCTGGTGATCGAAACGCCAC
>NZ_JBFUGN010000499.1:0-4491 GCF_056402895.1 Rhizobacter sp. P3_B12
GCTCAGCGTCGCGCAGCGGCACTTCTTCAAGCAGGCCGTCAATGCGCCGGGCCTGGTGCTCGGGCTGCCGCTCAAGTCGCGCATCACGTCGCGCTGGGTGCTGCCGATCGCACGGCAGCTGCGCGACAGCAGCGGCGCGCTGGCCGGCGTCGTCTACCTCAACATGGACCTCGATGAGCTGGGCGGCATCATGCGCTCGCTGCGGGTCGGCGAGCGCGGCGTGATCACCGTCTTCAACACCGACCGCGAGGTGCTGCTGCGCCTGCCGGAGGTGCCGCTCGTGGCCGACGAGAAGCCGGTGCGCCTGGCCTCGCCGGAGACGCAGCAGGCCGTGGCGAGCGCGCAGGCGGTGGGTGGCTTCGAGACCCGCAGCACGATCGACGGGCAGATGCGCACCGTGATGTACCGGCAGCTCGGGCGCTACCCGGCCTACGTGCTGATCGGGCTCGAGCAGGGCGAGCTGATGGCCCCGTGGCAGCGCGAGCTGACCATCGCCGTGGTCTTCTGGCTGTGCCTGGTGGCGGGCATCGCCGCGCTGCTGGGCACGCAGTACCGGGCCGCGCGGCACCGGGCGGCGGTGCTCCGCGAACTCGAGGCGGCGCGCGAGCGGGCCGAAGCGGCCAGCCGCTCCAAGTCGATGTTCCTCGCGAACATGAGCCACGAGATCCGCACGCCGCTGAACGGCGTGCTCGGCTTCGCGCAGATCGGGTACCGCGACCTCACCTCATCGCCCGAGGTGCGCAGCCGCTTCGGGCGCATCCTCGAATCCGGCAAGCTGCTGCAAGGCATCCTGAACGACGTGCTCGACATGTCGAAGATCGAGGCCGGCAAGCTGCTGCTCGACGAATCGCTGACGCCGCTGCGGCCGATCGCGCAGCGCGCGCTCGACCTGGTGCGCCAGGCGGCCGCCGACAAGGGCGTCGGGCTGCACCTGCTGGTCGACGACCGCGTGCCCGCGCAAATGCGGGTCGACGGCCTGCGGCTCGGGCAGGTGCTGCTGAACCTGCTGTCGAACGCGGTGAAGTTCACCGATGCGGGCGAGGTGTCGCTGAGCCTGCAGGTGGACCATGGCGAGCTGCTGGTCGAGGTCAGCGACAGCGGCGTCGGCATGTCGGCCGAGCAGGTGGGGCGGTTGTTCGTGTCGTTCGAGCAGGCGGATCCGTCGACGACGCGGCGCTACGGCGGCACCGGGCTGGGTCTCGCGATCAGCAAGCGGCTGGTCGAGCTGATGAAGGGATCGATCCGGGTGTCGAGCCGCTCGGGCGAGGGCTCGGTGTTCTGCGTGCGCCTGCCGCTGGCGGGCGCGATGCCGGCCGGCCCGCCGACGGCCGGGCGCGAGGCGGTGGCCGAGCGGGGCGAGGTGGGCGAGCCGGTGCGCGAGCGGCTGGCCGGCCTGCAGGTGCTGGTGGCCGAGGACAACATCGTCAACCAGATCGTGATCCAGAGCCTGCTCGAGAGCGAGGGCGCGCAGGCCGACATCGTCGGCGACGGGCACCTGGCGGTGGCGCGGGTCTCGACGCCGGGCGTGCGCTACGACGTGGTGCTGCTCGACGTGATGATGCCCGGCATCGACGGCTACGAGACCGCGCGGCGCATCCATGCGCTGTACCCGCAGCTGCCGATCATCGGCCAGACGGCGCATGCGCTGCCCGAGGAGCACGCGCACTGCATCGCCTCCGGCATGGTCGACCGCGTGACCAAGCCGATCGATGCGGACGAGCTGGTGCGGGTGGTGCTGCGGCATTGCGGCAGCCGGGAGGTCAGGGCGGCTCGATGACCGAGAACACCGGCCCGCCGAGGTGGTTCAGGTAGACGCGGCCCTGGCTGGGCGCGAACAGCACGCGGTGCGCCTTCAGGAAATCCAGCCCGAGGATCATCTCGGGCTGCCCGGCGACGCGTTCGGCATCGTCCCAGCTGGAGTGCTTGCTGCGGTAGCGCGCCCAGCGGTCGCTGACCAGCACCTGCGTGTTGCGGATCGATTCGCCGCCGATGTCGATGCTGTCGAAGCGGCCCGGCCAGCTCCGTCCGGCGCCTTCCGGCACGACCAGCCCGGCCCGCAGCGCGGCGGCCTGGTCGATCACGCTGATCGGCGCCGACGACGAGAACCTGGCGCGCACCGGCTTGCCGTTGAGCAGCACCTCGATCACGACACGGCGGTCCTGCGGGCTGCGCTCGCCCATCGACAGCTCGACGGCCTGTGCGTCCCAGTAGGCCAGGAAGGCATCGCCGCAACCGTCGGGGCGGAAGAAGCGCAGCTGCCGCTCCGCCAGCACCATCTCCAGGTCGGTCTGCAGCAGGTAATCGGCGGCCAGCACCGCTGGCTGGTCGACCGCGCCCGCATCGTCCCAGGCCACGCCGATGCCGGCGCGCTGCCAGCGCAGCGGGCCGAAGCTGATGTCGTCGGCGAGCGCGCGGTAGGCGCGGGTCTCGCCCGATGTCCCGTACAGCACGAACTGCGTGTGCTGCAGCGCCAGCTTCGCGCGTTCCGCGGTCGCGCGGTTGACGTGCGTGGCCGAGCTGCCGATGTCGACGGACACCTGCATCGGCTGACCGTTGAGCGAGCCCTCCATCTGCAGTCCTGACGCCGACACGTCGACGGCCAGCGTGCCGACCTTCGTGAAGCGGCAGGCCGCACCGGCGGCGCCTGGGGCGGCCAGGCCCATGGCGAAGAGCGCCACGGCGGTGGCGCGGCGAATGCTGGCGGTCATCTGTCGAATCCTCCCGGTGCTGGTGTGGCCGGCATGCGCGCCATCTGTCGTGCTGCCGGGCCATCTGTTCGCGTGATGGTAGCGGGGGTTGCCGGTGTCGCAGCCTCTAGAGTCGCGCGATCGTGCGCACCATTTCTTCTTTCCCTTGATCGATCGATTCCACGGCATGGAGGTCTTCACCCGCGTGGTGGAGCTGGGCAGCTTCTCGCGTGCCGGCCTCGCGCTGCGGATGCCGAAGGCGCGCGTGAGCGTCGTGATCCAGGCGCTGGAGGCGCACCTCGGCGTGCGCCTGCTCCACCGCACGACGCGGCGCCTCAGCCTGACCGACGAAGGCGCGCTGGTCCACCAGCGCGCCCTCGCGCTGCTCGGGCAGATGCGCGAGCTCGAGGACGCGCTGCACGACCCGGCCGGCGCGCCGTGCGGCCGGCTGCGCGTCGACGTGCCGGCGGCGTTCGGGCGCCAGGTCGTCGCGCCGGCGCTGCCGGATTTCTTCCGCCGCTATCCCGAGGTGGTCGTCGAGCTCGGCAGCTCCGATCGCCCGGTCGACCTGCTGGCCGAGGGCTACGACTTCGTGGTGCGCGGCGGCGAGGTGCACGACGAGCGGCTGGTGGTGCGCCCGCTCGGCCGCCTGCCGGTCGTCACCTGTGCCGCGCCGGCCTACCTCGATGTCCACGGCACGCCGCATGCGCTCGACGATCTCGCGCAGCACCGCTTCGTCAACTTCTACTCGCCGCGCGACGGCCACCTGTTCCCGTTCGACTTCCACCGCGGCGGCGAGCACCAGCAGCTGCACGGCGCGCACCGCGTGGCCTGCAACGATGCCGACACCTACATCGCCGCCGGCGTCGCCGGGCTGGGCCTGGTGCAGCTGCCGTGCACCCGCGCCGTCATCGACCACCTCGCGCACGGCCGGCTGGTGCAGGTGCTGGCCGACTGGAGTGCCGGCGGCCTGCCGCTCACGCTGCTGGAGGCGCGCCGGCCCCACCCGATGGCCAAGCTGCGGGCCTTCAGCGATTGGGTGGTGGCGCTGTTCCAGCGCGAGTTCGACGGCTTGCCGAGCCACCTCGACAGCGGGCTGCCGTCGCCCTGGCTCGCGATGTTCGAGCGGCCGCCGCTGTGCTGAGCCGGTTCAGGGCGGCAGCACCGGCAGTGCCGCGATGTCGCCCCCCGGCTCGGCCGGGATGTGCGCCACGTTCAGCACCATCGAGACCATCGCGAAGTAGCCGACCAGGCCGGTCAGCTCGACGGCACCGGCCTCGCCGAAGCGCGCCACGCTGCGCGCCCAGGTCGCTTCGCTGACGCCGTGCTGTGCCAGCAGCTCGGTGCAGAAGTCGTGCACCAGCGTCTCGTCGGCATCCATCGTGTCGGGGCGCCGGCCGTCGCGCAGCGCGTCGATCGTGGCCTGCGCCGTGCCGGCCTGCAGCGCGAGCGCGACGTGCACCTTCCATTCGAACTGCTGCCGCCAGTGGCGGGCCACCAGCAGCGTCGCGAACTCGCTGACGCGCGCCGGCAGCGAGGTGCCGAAGCGCAGGAAGGCGCCCAGCTTCTGCACGTGGGCAAGCAGCTCGGGGCTGCGCAGCAGCGCGATGAAGGGCCCCTTCACGGCCTTGCGCGGCCCGGCGATCAGTTCATCGGCGGCGGCGCGCTGGGCCGGGGTCATGGCATGGTCGGGCAGGGGTGGAAGTCGCATGGATGCTCGCTTCAGGAGTGGACGGGAAGGGGGCGTGCGCGCGGCCGCAGCAGCACGGCCGCGCTGGCCAGCAGCGCCGCGGCGGCCGCGAGG
>NZ_JBFUGN010000500.1:0-4488 GCF_056402895.1 Rhizobacter sp. P3_B12
GGGCGGCATCGGTCTGGAAGATCAGGCGCTTGTGCAGGTTGCCGCGCCAGAATCCGCCGAACGAGACGCTCGCATTGGCGGCCAGCGCCGCAGCAGATGCCGCCTCCGGCGCGCTCTGCGGCGGCAGGTTCATCGTGTCGTACAGCGCCACCAGCGGCTGGCCGCCGATGCGGCCCACGCCSAGGTCCTCGCGCAGGCTCTTGCCGCCGCTGATCGGGTGGATCGGGTGCCCGGGCTGGAGCTGCGCCGGGCAGCTGCGCGGCGGGCCCTTGATGCGCGTCATCACCCAGGGGCCGCGGGTTTCGTAGGTGCCGCCCAGGATGTTGTCGGAGTGATGAATCTCGTCGCGGTAGCGGGAATCGATGACCTGGCGCATGCGGAAGTGCACGCCGTCGGTCTCATGGTCGAGGTAGGTGCACTCGCGGATCGTGTAGTCGTCCGGCGCATTGCGCACCGACGCGCAATACGAGCCGCTGACAGACTCCAGGATCCGGATCAGGTCACCGACCGCGGTCGGCACCGACGACGTCCACGCGCCGGTGGCCCCGTACCTCGCCTGGTACTGCGTGATGGGCTGTGCTGCAACCGATCCGACCCACCACAGGCACGCGTGCGCCATCAGCAGCATCAGCGCTGCCATCTTCCTGCGCTTCACCGAACGCTCCTCGTCTCGCCTCGACATCGGTGAACACCTGCGGTGTTCGACCGACTACCTGTGCTCGCGGCGAATCCTCTGGAGGAACTGCATCGGCGCGGCCAGCGAATTAGAAGAGAAGTGCGCCCGCGTTACAAGGCCTGCAGGGCACTGCGCCCATGCAAGTTTCGCAGCCCCTTTTGCGCGACGTGCATCGCGCGAGGGGGGCCAGTCTCGCGACAGCCGGCGATGAGATCGCCGGCCGATTCTCAACGGGTCAGCGGATCAGCGGCTCAGCCTGATCCAGTTCAGGTTCCACCCCCCCTGCAGCGCCTTCACCGCGATCTGCTGCTGCCCGGCGCTCAGCTGCACCTGGTGCGAGACCGTGGTCCAGTTCTGCCAGCCGCCGGTCGACGGCACGCCGAGGCTGCCGTACACCTGCGTGCCGCCGGCGCGCTCGAGCTGCAGCACGCCGCCGCCGCTCTGGCTCGCGACGCGGTACTGCACCGTCCACGTGCCGGCGCTGGGCACGTTCACGTCCCACACCACCCAGTCGTTGGCATCGATGTAGCCGAGGTTCTGGCCGCCTTCGGTGCAGGCTTCGGCCGTCATGCCCTGCATCACCGCGTAGTTCTCGGCCTCCAGCGTGATCGACGAGCCCTGCAGCAGCGGCGTGCGCGCGAAGGTCGCGTCGTTGCGGTCTCCATCGCTCGCGATGCTCTCGACGTACAGCAGCGAGCTGCGGTGGCGCAGGTAGCGGCCGGGGAAGTTCCACGATTCGAACGAGGTCGCGCCGGCATTGGCCAGGCCCGCACGCTGGTTGAAGGTGGCGTCCTGGCGGAACAGCGTCGAGTTGTCGTTCGCGTCGAGCCAGACCTCGCCGTTGCGGTGACGCAGGTAGCTGTTCGGGTAGTTCACCGACTGGAACGAGACGCCGCCGCCGGCCAGGCCCGGCACCATCGTCCAGTTGCCGTCGGCGATCGGCGAGACGCTGCCGGCCGGGTCGATGCGGCCGCGGCTCGCCTGGTGGCGGATCACGTTGCCGTCGATGTTCTGGCTGGTCCAGGCCGCCTGCGTCGTGGCCGCGGTGCCGGGCTGGTAGACCCGCACGTAGTCGACCAGCATGCGCGCCGGCAGCGCCCCTTCGTCGATGTTGAAGCCGGGCCAGTTGCCGCCCACCGCCATGTTCAGCAGCAGGAAGAAATCGCGCTGGAATTCATCGGTGCCGCCGGCGTTGTTGCTGATGTCGATCACGTGGTACTGCGCGCCGTCGACGAACCACTTGATGGTGTTCGTGTCCCACTCGACCGCGTACACGTGGTAGCTGTTGATGCTGGTGGCCACGTGCCCGCCGTACGACGCGTAGCTGCCGTTGGCGGCCTGCCAGTGCACGGTGCCGTAGACGTCGGCGCCGGTGTTGATCTGCTCCATGATGTCGATCTCGCCCGACGCGGGCCAGCCGACGCTCGAGATGTTGCTGCCCAGCATCCAGAACGCCGGCCAGGTGCCCTGCTTGCCCGGCAGCGCGATGCGCGCCTCGATGCGGCCGAACTTGAAGCTCTTCTTGCCCTGCGTCTTCATGCGCGCCGAGGTGTAGCGCATGCCGCCGAAATCCTCGCGCTTCGCGGTGATGACCAGCGCGTCGTTCTCGACCGTCGCGTTCTCGCGCCGGTAGTACTGCTGTTCGTTGTTGCCCCAGCCGCCCGAGCCGGTGCCGGTCTCGAAGACCCAGTCGGGGCTGATGCTGCCGTGGAATTCGTCCTGCCAGACGAGCTGCCAGTTCTGCGCGAACGCGAACGGCGCGCTGAGCAGGCCGATCAGGCCCAGCAGCAGCGCAAGCAAAGGTCGCAGTCTTCTCATGGTGTCCTCCAACGTGATGTGTGTGGCGATCGGCGCGGCTGCCGGGCACTCTGACGGTGCCCATCGCCGGATCCTAGCGGTTTTGCAAGCGGTTTCAGAAAGCACCACCTTGCAACGCGCCGCAGCGGTTCGCCAGGGGTGGCACGATGGCGATCCGAACCACTCACCCAGGGAAACCACCCATGAACGCCACCCACACCAAGTCCGGCATCACGGCGGAGCGCATCGCAAAGAAATTCCAGGGCCTGGCCCAGGCCAACGGCTGGGGCAACAACCCGGACGTGCAGGCCTTCGGCGCGCTGCTCGAGACCTTCTCGGAAGCGGTCGATGGCGAGCTCGATGCGCTGAAGATCCAGCTCACCGACGTGGCCGCGCAGGTGCGGGCGCTGACGCAGCCGCCCTCGCCCTGATTGGTGCCACGCGGTCAACACCGTGGTCCCTGCCGCAGGCCTTCCGCGGCGGGGTCCCCGTTCCTACGATCTGCCCATTCCGCACTCCGCAGAAACCGGGTACCCCAGCCGCACTGGGGATCAAGGAGCATGTGATGACCCAACGCATCAACTACGTCCACCAGGCGCCGGAACTCTTCAAGAAGTTCGTCGAGTTCGGCGGGCTGGTGAAGGACAGCACGATCGAGGAGAAGATCCACGACCTGGTCTCGATCCGCGCCTCGCAGATCAACGGCTGCGGCTTCTGCCTCGACATGCACGTCAAGCAGGCGACGATCCACGGCGAGCGCCCGCTGCGCCTGCACCACCTCGCGATCTGGCGCGAATCGACGCTGTTCGAACCGCGTGAACGCGCCGCACTGGCCTGGACCGAGGCGCTGACCACGCTGGCGCCGCAGGGCGTGCCCGACGACCTGTACGAGCGCGTGCGTGGCCAGCTGTCCGAGAAGGAACTGACCGACCTGACCTACGCGGTGATGAACATCAATGCGTGGAACCGCATCAACGTCGCGTTCCGCACCGTGCCGGGTTCGTCGGACACCGCGTTCGGCCTCGACAAGGCCAGGCTCAGCTGATCGACACCGTCCCGGGCAGCGGGCACGCGAGGTCGAGCGCGCGCGTCTCGGTGGTCATGTGGTCGATGAACACCCGGATGCGCGCCGGCAGCTGGCGCCGGCTCAGCCAGCACAGGTAGTGGCCACTGTCGTCCGGCGCCTGGCCGCCCAGGCAGGCCAGCAACTCGCCGCGGCGCAGCAGCTCGCAGGCCTGGTAGGCGGCCACCTGCGCCAGGCCCAGGCCGTCGAGCGCCGCCTGCAGCGCCAGCTCGACATCGTTGAAGGTGTGACGTGACGGCGGCACCAGCTTGCGTGGCTGGCCGTCGACCTTGAACTCCCAGTCGCGCACCCGCCCGGAGGCGAGCCGCAGGTTGATGCAGCGGTGCGCGGCCAGCTCGTCGACGCTGCGCGGCAGGCCGTGCCGGCGCACGTAGGCGGGCGATGCCACCACCAGCACCTGCATCGGCACCAGCTGCCTGGCGATCACCTGGCTGTCGTCCATGCGGCCGTCGCGGAAGGCCACGTCGATGCCGTCGGTCGTGAAATCGGCCGGTCGGTCGTCGAGCCGCAGCTCGAGCTCGATCTCCGGGTAGCGCGCCTGGAAGCCGCGCAGCAGCGGCGCCACCACCTTGCGGCCGAAGCCGGGCGTCGCCGCGATGCGCAGCGGCCCGCGCGGCGGCCCCTGGCGCAGCTCGCGCATGTCGTCGAGCGCCTGCACGATGTGCTCGACGCCGACGCGGCAGTTCGCATGGAACAGCTCGCCCTCGCGCGTCAGCGCGGTGCTGCGCGTGGTGCGGTGGAACAGCCGCGCATCGAGCTGGGCTTCCAGCTTCTGCACGCTGCGGCTCACCGCCGAGCGGCCGATGCCGAGCCGCTCGCCGGCCTTCGCGAAGCTGCCTTCGTCGACGACGGCGATGAAGGCGACCACGCCGGCATAGCTGGCCGCGAAACTGGCCGCCAGCGTGTCGGCCGCGGCAGGGGAAGCAAGGGA
>NZ_JBFUGN010000501.1:0-4488 GCF_056402895.1 Rhizobacter sp. P3_B12
CCTCCACCGCCACCGCGGCGGCGCGCGCGAGCGTCGCGCGCTCGGCATCGTCGAGCGCGAACAGCACCGGGTTGGCGCCCGGCGGCGATTGCCATTCGGCATTGAACAGCGCGTTCTTCGCGATCGTGAAATCGGCCATCACGGTGCTGTGCACCGCCAGCCATTCGCGCGCGGCGCGAAAGCGCGGGATCGTCACGCTGCTGCGCGAGAAGAACATCTCGTCGAGGTCGTTGCCGAGGTTCAGCGAGACGATGTTGAGCAGCGGCGCGGCGGCCTGCTGGTCGCCGCTGACCTGGCCGTGGTGGCCGTGGTGGCGGTAATCGCTGGCCCACGACTGCAGCGATTCGACATCGGTGGCGGCCGCGGCCATCAGGCGCGCGCCGCCGGCCCGGCGGCCGGGCAGTTCTGCCGCGACCAGCGCGCCGAAGGTCTGGCCGAAATCGAAGCCCCAGCCGAGCGCCTGCGAATCGCCGACCACCAGCACGTCGGTCTCGGCCGCGAGCGTGGCCGCGCTGCAGTCGGCCACGCGCAGGCCCTGCGCATCGGTGCACAGCGCGAACGGCTCGCGGCCGGCGAGCTGGATCGTCGCGTCGAAGCCGGCCGGCATGCGCAGCGCGCCGTCGGGGTCGCTGACGGCAGGGATCGCCGGGCGCTTGTTCAGGTGCACGATGCGGCTCATGCCTTCGAGCAGCAGCGCGACCACCGCCAGCACGATCAGGCATTCGAGCACGGTGCCGGCGGCACGGCGCAGGCCGCTGGCGGGTGCCACGGGTGCCGGATCGCGGGGGATGGTCATCGCGGTGCCTCAGGCACTCAGAACAGCGGGTACAGGAACGGTGCCAGCGCGCCGGACGACGACACGATCGCCAGCAGCACCGAGATCACCAGCAGCACCGGCAGCAGGATCAGCAGCCAGCGCTGGCGCCGCTGCGCGAGCGCGCCCACCATGTCGCGCAGCGACGCGGAGATGCTTTGGATCATCCAGACGATCTTCATGGGGTTCTCCTGTGAAGGTGAGCTCAGTAGCGCTTGCGCAGCACCAGGTCGTCGATCACCAGCATGTCGATGCCGGTGCGGGCGAACATCGCGAGCGCCATGCGCGGGTGGCCGACCATCGGCAGCGAGCGCTCGTTCAGCGAGGTGTTGAGCAGCGCGGCCACGCCGCTGTGCCGGCCGAAGCGGTTCAGCAGCGCCCAGTAGCGCGGGTTGTCGTCGCGCGTGCAGACCTGCGGGCGCGTCGTGCCGTCGGCGTGGATCGCGCCGCGCAGCTGCGTGCGGTAGGCCTCGCGCACCGGCCAGATGGTCTGCATCCACTTCATCACCGGCTCGGCGGCCCAGCGGGTGTCGAGCACCTGCTCGGCCTGTTCGGCGGCGATCGACAGCGCATACGGCCGGAAGTGGGTGTGCGATTTCACGGTGCGGCTCATGCGGCGCACCGTGTCGAGCTTGCCGGGGTGCACCAGCAGCGAGCGGTTGCCGAGCGCCCGCGGGCCGACCTCGAAGCGGCCCTGTACCCACGCGACGATCGCGCCGTCGGCCAGCGCCTGGCTCACCTCGTCGAGCAGGCTGTCGTCGTCGGCATGGCGGGTGCTGCCGATGCCGGCGGCCTGCAGCGCGCCCAGCGCCTGGTGGCCGAGCAGGAAGCTGAACGAGGGATCGGCCTCGATCAGCGGCTCGAGATCGTGCTGCGCATGCGACGAGCCGAGGTACGGGTGGCGGATCGGCTGCACCGGGCCATGCTGTGCGGCACGCAGCATCGCCGCGCCGAAGGCCGCGCCGCCATCGCCCGGGTCCGGCGGCACGAAGAAGTGCTCGAACGCGCTGCGCTCGATCAGCTCGGTGTTGGCCAGGCAGTTCAGTGCGACGCCGCCGGCGAAGCACAGGTTGCGCGAGCCGGTCTGGCGCGACAGGCGCGACGCGAGCCCGAGCAGCACCTCGGCCAGCACATGCTGCAGGCTGGCGGCGATGTCGGCGCAGCGCTGGTCGTCGTCGGGCACCTGCTGCGGGCCGTCGGCCAGCGAGTCGAAGGCATACGGCTGGCGGAAATCGCGCGGCGGGCCGAAGGCGGCGATCAGCGGCGCGGCGAACAGCGTGGACGCGTCGCCGTCGAAATTGAAGTGCGACACCTCGATCACGTAGCTGCCGTCGGGCTCGCTGCGCATCACGCGCCGCATCGCCTCGGCGAAGCGCGGCTTGCCGAACGCAGCCAGCGCCATCGTGCTCGCCTCGCCGGAATTCGGCTTGAAGCCGAGGTAGGCGGTGAAGGCGGCATAGACGAGGCCGATCGAGTGCGGGTACTCGTACTGTTCGAGGATCTTGAGGCCCTGGCTCGCATCGCGACTTGCATGTGCGAGCGTCGTGCAATCCCACTCGCCGATACCGTCGAGCACCAGCACCGCGGCCTCGTCGAACGGGGAGGCGTAGAAGGCCTGCGCGACGTGCGAATGGTGGTGCGCCGCGAGGTGGATGCGCGACGGCGGGACGCCGAAGCGCGAGCTCAGCGCGGCGCGCGTCCAGAGCTTGTCGCGCAACCAGCTGCGGTTGGCCGAGACGAAATCGCGCAGCCCGCGCGGAAAGCGCGCGAAGCCGTTGGTCAGCACGCGCGAGTACTTCGGGCCGGGCTGCTCGTAGAACACGACCTCGTCGACCTCGTCGAGCGCCAGGCCCTGCTCGCGCAGCTGCGCCGCCAGCGACAGCGCCGGGTAGCTGCTGTCGTGCTTGTGCAGCGTGTAGCGCTCCTCGGAGGCCATGCTGACCAGCACGCCATCGCGCACCACGCAGGCGGCGCCATCATGGAAGTCATACGACAGACCGACAATGTTCATGGGTCATCCTCGAACGGCTGACAGCGGACGAACTGCAACGGAACTGCGGGGACTGCGGGGACTGCGACAACGGAACAACGGGGGGACTGCAACGGCGAACTGCAATGAGAAGCGCGCGGCCGCTCGAGGCGGGCGATCGCGTACAGCCGTACCGCCGGCACGTGGTGGACGTGCCTCAGCGGAAATTCGCGGACTTCAGTGAGCCGGTGGGCTCAGGCGAGGGAGGGTGTCGAGCGACCGAGTGGGGTCACTCGGCCGACGCAGAATAACGAAGCGCTCCGGATGCTGCAACCCTTTTCTTCAGGGACGCCACACCGCCGACACGAGCCACAGGTTGGCTGCGCTGATCAGCACGAACAGCGTCCACGCACCGGTCTTCAGCCACGGCCCGTTCGCGAACGATCCCATCAATGCGCGGTCGCTGGTGAAGCGGATCAGCGGCCAGATCGCGAACGGCAGCTGGAAGCTCAGCACCACCTGGCTCGCCACCAGCAGCTTGCCGACACCCGCGTCGCCCAGCCACAGCACGCCGCCCAGCGCCGGCAGCAGCGCGAGGCCGCGCGTGATCAGGCGGCGCTGCCAGCACGGGATCTTCAGGTCGAGGAAGCCTTCCATCAGCACCTGCCCGGCGATGGTGCCGGTGAAGGTGGAGCTCTGCCCGGCCGCCAGCAGCGCGACGCCGAACAGCACCGAGGCGAACACGCCGCCGACCAGCGGATCGAGCAGGTGGTACGCATCCTGGATCTCGGTGACCTCGGTGTGCCCGCTGCCGTGGAAGGCCGCGGCCGCGAGCGTCAGGATGGCCGCGTTCACCAGCAGCGCGAGCGACAGCGAGACCACGGTGTCCAGCGTCGACAGCCCGATCGCCTCGCGCTGGCTGGCATCGTCGCCGGCGACGTGGCGCGTCTGCACGATCGACGAATGCAGGTACAGGTTGTGCGGCATCACGGTGGCGCCGAGGATGCCGATCGCGAGGTACAGCGCCTGCGGGTTCTCGACGGCCGACAGGCGCGGAACGAAGCCCTGGGCGACGGCGCGCCAGTCGGGCCCGACCAGCGCGAGCTCGACCGCGTAGCAGGCGCCGATCGTGACGATCAGCCCGAGCACGATCGCCTCGACC
Source organism: Rhizobacter sp. P3_B12 (assembly GCF_056402895.1). Taxonomy (NCBI): domain Bacteria; kingdom Pseudomonadati; phylum Pseudomonadota; class Betaproteobacteria; order Burkholderiales; family Sphaerotilaceae; genus Rhizobacter; species Rhizobacter sp. P3_B12. The sequence continues at coordinate 3,946 of NZ_JBFUGN010000501.1, forward strand.
TGCCGGAAGCCCTGGCCCCTGAGCCCGAGCACGACCAGCGTGTCGAACGCGGTGATCACGATGCCGGTGACCAGCGACACGCCGAACAGCAGGTGCAGCGCGAGCGCACTGCCCAGCACCTCGGCCACGTCGCACGCGATGATCGCGAGCTCGGCCAGGATCCACAGCACGCGGCTGGTTGCTTTCGGGTAGTGGTCGCGGCAGGCGCGCGCGAGGTCCTTGCGGGCGACCAGGCCGAGGCGCAGCGAGAGCGTCTGCAGCAGCATCGCCGCGAGGCTCGACAGCAGCACCACGCACAGCAGCGCGTAGCCGTAGCGCGAGYCGGCCTCGATGTCGGTCGCCCAGTTGCCGGGGTCCATGTAGCCGACCGACACCAGCAGCCCCGGGCCGGCGACGCGCAGCAGCTTGCGCCACAGCGGCGCCTGCGCGGGGATCGCGATGCTGCCGCGCACTTCGGACGGGCAGAACGGGGCGGTGGCGGTGCGCGGCAATGAAAACATGGAATCGCATTCTGCCGGCTGCTGACAACACGTTGTCAGCAGC
>NZ_JBFUGN010000502.1:0-4481 GCF_056402895.1 Rhizobacter sp. P3_B12
GCGATGCAGCGAGTGTGAATCAGGAGCGCTCGAGTGTCTCGTCACCTGGACTCTGGCCGAAGCATGCCGGCATAGATTCCGGGCGACGAGCCCTCGATCACGACGGCGCCGACCGTCTTCTCGTAGAACGCCTTCGGCCCGGCGCTGCCGATGACCGCATAGGCGTAGCCGAGTTCGCGTTGCGCATGCAGCGCGGCCAGCAGCAGCGCCCGCCCGACGCCCTGGCCTTGCACCGCATCGAGCACGCCCTCGGGCCCGAAGAAGTTCTTGCAGGTCGCGTCGTGGCACGCGAAGCCGACGATCTGCTGCTCGCGAACCGCGATGAAGCAGGCGACGGGCAAGCGCCCGATCGCGACGTCGATCTCGGCCACCCAGCCGGGGAAGTGTTCAGCCGCCCAGGCCAGGATGCGCGGCTTCTCGGGCGCGAGCGCCCGCCGCACGATGATGCCGTGGCGGTGCACGGCGGCCAGCGCGTCGTCGAGCGGTGGCAGCTTGTAGAGCGTGACGAGCATGTCGGACATGGCTACAGGATGGCCCGGTAAGGGCTCAGCAGTTTGGTGGTCTGGACGAGGCCTTGACGCAGCAGGACTTCTACGTAGAGATCCACGGCGGACCTCACTCGTAGCCCATCTTCAGGTTCTGCGCCTGCCGCGCCAGTTCGGCCAGCGCTTCCTCGCTGTCGCGGAGGCGCTGGTTCTCGAGCGCGATCAGGTCGGCCGCTTCTTGTGTCGTCAACGTGGCATGGACGGGAACCTCTTGCACGGCGTTGCCATCCGCGAGTTCTCCGGAGGTCTGCACATCCCGTTCGCTGGGCAACATCAAGACACCCTCGCCGGCAAGACGACGCGAAAGAAATCGTCGGATTCTTCCAGTCGCGCATCCTGCCCCGCGAACGCCCGCGTCAGCGGAACGATCTTGCGCCGCACACCCATGCTGCGGTGGTCGACGTAGCCGTAGTCGCGCATCACGTCGACCACGATGCCGTTGCGCGCCGAGCGCTGTCCGGCCAGCACCTTGTCGACGGTCATCGAGTTCTGAAGCCGTCCTGGGCTGGTCACCTCCAGGCGATCGACGTAGTTGACGACCTCCACCTGGGTCGATCGCGTCCAGTCACGGTGCACCAGCGCGTTCAGCACGGCCTCACGCAGGGCTTCGGGCGCATAGCGGTCCTTCGACTCGCGGCGCAAGCCTTCTTCGAGCCGCGGCTGCGGGTCCGAAACGAAGGGGCGCATGCGGCTCATCAAGCGCTCGACCAGACCGTCCTCGACACGCTCGCGTGGCCGACCGTCGTGCCCGCCGCGCCACAGCGCCAGCAGCGGACCATCGATGACGACGTCGTCCTGCGCCTGGTAGTCCATGTCGGTGTCGGGAAACGACATCCAGCGCACACCCGCCTGTCGAAGTGCGCGCCGCGGACTGCGGCCGAACAGCACCAGCCCGGCGATGCTGGCGCTCGGGCCACCCGCGGAGGAGGGCGTGAGGAAGCCGAGGCCCAGCAGGCGCTGCTCCCATTCGGCATCGGTCTGGGGCAGGACGAGGTCGCCAGCAATAGACAGCAGGTAGTCCGCGAGGCGGTCGCGGTCCAGGTCGATCAGGCCGGTTCCCGAAACAGGAAGGACTTCGCTGTGCAGCATGCCGCCGCTCTCGAACAGCTGGGCCTGCTGCTCCCGTGTCGCGAGCCGCGAGGTCGTGCCGACACGCACGTAGACATCCTCGCGGTCGTTGCTGCGCAATACGTAGGGTTTGGCGGTGCCCTCGGCCACGGTGATGACGGCCACCCGCAGCCCGTCATCCAACGTCACTTCTTCGTAGAACGGCAGGATCATCGGGTGGACGCAGCGTCCGAACACCGCATCCATGACCCAGCGTTCCAGGTTCGGCCGATGTTCGTTGGGCCGGATGCCGCTGATCGTGCCGTCATCCTCGACGCCTAGCAGCACAACGCCGCCGCGAAGATTGGCCAGCGCGACGATCTCCTTGCCCAGCTGTTCCGGGCGGACGTCGTCGCGCTTGAACTCGACACCGGAACTCTCTCCGTTCGCGATCAACTGCAGCAGCTCTGTCTTCAGCATGGTGGCTCTCTGCGGCCCGATTCAATGTCCGCAATGCTGCAGTATGCCAACGGCCAAGCCGCGACTGGCTCCATCCGGCAGAGAAGCCCAAGGTGGTCACAGGCTGTGACCACCTTCGAAAAGCCTACTTCGTGTTCGTCACGATCGTCACCCGCCGGTTCTCCGGCGCCGCCGGCACCGCGCGGTTCAGCAGGTCGTGGTCGCCCTTGCCCTCGGCCTTCAGGCGGTCGGCGGCAATGCTGTGCGTCGTCACCAGGTAGTCGCGCACGCTCTCGGCGCGCTGCTGGGACAGCACCATGTTCGCGTCGGCGTTGCCGCGCGGATCGGCATGGCCTTCGACGTTGAAGCTGTAGTCGGCCAGCCGGTCGTTCTTCAGCGCGCCGGCCACCACGTCGAGTTGCTGCTTCGCCGATTCGGTCAGCTCCGACGAGTTCGTCAGGAACGTGATCAGCAGCGAGGCGCTCGCCTTGCGCTCCGGCGCCGAGACGCCGGCGCCGTCGCGGCTCACCTTCAGGCTGCGCGTGACGACCGGCTCCGGCGGCGGCGTCAGCGCGTCCAGCAGGTTGGCCTCGGTGACCTTGTTGCCCTTCAGCACCCGGGTGTCGCCCATGTCCTGGGCGCGCAGCGGCGCAGCCAGCAGCGGGGCGGCCAGCGCGGCAGCCAGGACCAGGCCGGCAGTGCGGCGCAGCGAAGACGACTTGAAGCTCAGCGTGTCCATCAGGGACCTCCGTACAGATTCCGCGATCATGACCGCTGCCACCCCCCATCGGAAGCGACCAAGGTCACGCATCCCACGATCAAGGGGCCGCCTTGCCCGCTCCATCGCCCAGCGTGTCGTCTTCCCACAACCCCGACATCCGCGTGGTTTCCGACGGGTCGCCGACCCACACCGCGATCGCGGTGTAGTTGTCCTGCTTCGGCTTGGCCGCGGCGCGGATGCTCTCGCCCATGCGGTCCAGCCAGTCCCCGGCCGAATCGGCGGCGGCGAAGGCCGACTCGATCGCCCGCTTCGAAAACAAATCCCACCAGCCGTCGGAGCACAGCAGGAAGGCGTCGCCATCCTCGATCGGCATGTGGGTCTCCAGCGTGCTCGGCTCCACCGGCCCCTCGGTGCCCATCGCGCTGAGCAGCTGGTTCTTGTGCGGGTGGTCGATCGCCTCTTCCGGCGTCAGGTAGCCGGCGTCGACCATGCGCTGCACGACGCTGTCGTCGCGCGTCACGTGGCACACGCGGCCGTGGCGCAGCATGTACAGGCGCGAGTCGCCGACGTGCGTCCACAGCGCTTCTTCGCGCCGCATGTCGATCCACAGCGCGACCAGCGTCGCGTGCATGCGCTCGGCGCTGCGCTTGCCCTGCTGCTGCTCGTTGATCGCCGCATGCGTGTCGCACACCAGCTGCGTCAGGTACTCGGGTGTCGCCTGCGTCGCCGACTGCAGGCCGAGCGCCGTCATGCGCACCACCATGTCGGAGGCGACGTTGCCGCCCCGGTGCCCGCCGGCCCCGTCGGCCAGCACGGCATAGCAGAACGGCCCGCTCACGCCATGGCGCAGGTCGTCCTCGTTGCGGCTTCGCCCGCCTACCTCGCTGCGGGCGGCGATCTCGACTTGCAGCATGGGCATGCGTCCGTCAGGTGCGGCCCGGATGGCGCTCGGCGTCCAGGCGGTCCAGCTGGTCTTCATAGGCCTTGATGAAGGCCTTGCCGAACAATTCGTGGAAGTCTTCCTGGGCGTCTTCGTGGATGCGCTGGTAGTGCTGCAGGTACAGCTCCCACAGCTTGGCGCGGCGGTTCATCGGCAGCACGCTGTCGAGCACGCTGTTGCCGGAGAGCTTGCCCTCGAGCTGCGAGGGCTCGAAGCGCTTGAGCACGCCTTCGAGCGCTGCGCGCATGCCCACCATCGTGCCGATCGCGTGGCCGACCAGGTCGTCCATCGCATCGTGCACCGCGGCCGGGCCGACCATGAAGCCGCGCATCGGCGGCTGCAGCAGCTGCTCGATCGCGGTGCCGGCATCCGGCGAGAACTTCAGCGGGTTGTTGTTGCGGGCCTGGATCATCGTCACGTCGGCGCGCAGCTCCTGCTTGGCGGCGGCCCGCGTGGCGACCAGCTTCAGCGTGCCGTCCACCGAATGGCGCAGCAGCTCGCCGATCACCTTCATCAGCGCCGGGTTCAGGCCCTGCGGCGGCTGCAGGTGGATGCCGGCGCCTTCGCAGAACGCGGCCCACAGCGCCTCGGGCGTGGTGTCGCCGGCGGCGTAGGCCGGGGCGGTCGCGGGCGGACGCATGACGGGCGGTGCCACCGGCGTGGGCGGCATCGGCGTCAGCGGCATCGGGGCCGAGGTCATCAGCGACGGCCGGGCCGGCCGCACGCCGGGCATCGTCGTCGTCGGCGTGAGGTCGTCGCCGCGGATGCG
>NZ_JBFUGN010000503.1:0-4470 GCF_056402895.1 Rhizobacter sp. P3_B12
ACGCAATGCTTGTTTCCCTCCGCGTCGATGGCGTGGCGTTCGACCTTGTCCACGATCTGAACGCCGACAGCGACACCCTTCTTGTCGAATGCGAGTTGGGCCCGCCACCCGAGAGCAACGAGGTGCTGCTGGGGCTATTGCAGTCCAACATGCAGATGCTGCGTGCGGAGCAAGGCAGCTTCGGATTGCGGCGAGTGGGAGACGACATGGTGATCACCTTCAGCAAGCATCTGTCGTTGACTGACTGTCATGCGAGTGCCCTGCAGGCGACGATGAAGACCTTGGCGGTTCGGGCCGCAGCTTGGCGATGCGGGGCAATCTTCTGATGACTCACGAGGTTTCGAACATCAGCATCCGCAGACGGTTCGTCGGTTTGATGCGCGAGTTATGGCGGCATGAGGATGTGAGCTATGCGGAAGAAATCGTCACCGGTCAGTCGGGCGCCATCGAACTCCTGTTGAGCGTTGGTGAAGCCGATGTGCGGATCAAGCACTCGCACAAGCGGGCGGCGCAGGCGGTCCTTGAGTTTGACTTTGGTGCGCTCCCTGAGACCTGCGCCAGGGATGCCTTGTTGCACCTGCTCGAAATGAACGGTGGCCTGAATCAGCGCGGTGGGATTGGTTGCGGAATGGACACCGACGGTGCGACCGTGATCTACAGGGAGCCCGTCGACCTCGAGGGACTCGACTGCCGGGCGTTGGTGAGCCTGCTTCGTGAGCGAGGTGAACTATCGGCCATCTGGTTTGAGTCATGGCACCCCGACCCCACCGCATCTGGATCGAGCTACAGGCTGAACGCTGTCGAGCGTTTGGAATTCCACACCCCACTTTCTCAACCCACTTTGCAGACATGAAGACGAACATCCAATCCAGAAGAATTAAGAATATCCATGTTCCATCACCCAGGAAGGAGGCTGAATATCACAAGAAGCAACTGTTGCGCACGCGTTCGCGGATTGACAAGCAGGTCGCCAATCCGAATGAGGCAGTTAAAGGGAGGGATACGATAAAAAAATGGGGAAACAAGCTCGATGGTTTCGCCTACTTCACGCAGAAAAGCACGATTCAGGAGTTGGCGATGGAACTCGCCATAGAGGTAGGCCCTATCGAGGAAATGCAGGCAATTCTCCGGGGGGAGTCCGTGGATCTAAAGAAAGTCAGATCATTTTGCGATGCATGGAAGGCGGCGGAAAAAAGTGGATCCATCCAAGCACATTCTTGGTGTAAAGAGCTCGGGGAGTATGTGGATGGTCTCTTGGGAGCCGCGACGAGAGCCGAGTTTCTCTACAGCGATTGCAATCCGAAAGACATCGCGGGAAAATTCAACATCGCAGAACAGTTCGGACGAATTGTCCTGAATCCTGCCAGTCCTACTGGTTGGGGCAAGGGTGGCGTATCGCTTGCCATTCAGAAAGGGCTGAATCAGAAGGAATTCAAGCAAGCACAGCAGGCTGCCTATGCAGGGTATACCGATGAGGTGGGGCATGCCAATGTGGCCGACGCATTCGTGGTGCCAATCTCCGGTGCGATGAAGATTTTGGGGGGAAATGACAAGAGTGCCCCGGAAGCAGTCATCAGTATTAGAGGGCCGAATCGGAATGCCTGGTACGTGCTCGGTGGCAAAGTCAAGCTGCGCCAGTTGTTTCAAGGAAAGACTGCCTCGAAGCGACAAGAGCAGAAGCTCCGTGCCTGCTATGCATCCTTCTTTCAGGGTGTTCTGAAATACAACAGGGGGCGTGAGGGGTTGGAGCAGAATCCTATTCATGACCTGTCGCTGGTTCCGATCAGTGCTGGAATATTCGGATACCCTCAAAAGGACGCTGGCAGAATCATGGTGGAGATGGGGCTTGATTTCCTGGCTCGTCATCCGGAATACAAAATAAACTTCTTGGCGAATGGAGAGAAGATTGATGGAGATCCGAAGTCGACAGCGCTGAGAGATAGCATCTCGGCTGCCACGACGGCCTTCGGCGTGCCTAGTGAGTTTTCCCGCGGACGAGAATCAGAGATCGACAAAGCAAAGATAAATTTGGACAACTATACTGCTGCCGTTGCGAATTTCTCTGCAGTGGGGAAGGTGGATTTGGATAAAATAGCGAAAATTGTTACTAATAATTTTTCCGAAGTACTCCGGGAATTCAGGGCGGGTCACAATGGAACGAAATTTCAGTTGTCTCGCATCTTCCGGGGGCTGGCGGCAGCTACGCGTGGCATTGATAAGATCCTAGATAATGAAATGTTGATCGAGCTTGCGGAAGGGAATAACAGCCTTAAGGCAATAGTGAAATTCGGTGCTTTGATCGACAACAATAGAGACTGCATTGACTGGATGGGGTCGGCCCACTACGCCAACAACGTGGTTCTTGATGCCGATCAGGTAGAAAAGCTGAAGGGATTCATCAGGGAGGCACAGCAGTTGTCCGAAGAGGTGATCGGCTCAAGAAAATGGGAGCGGGCACATGTCGATCTAGTGTTTAGCGAGGACAATGAGAACTTCCAGCAATGTGAGAAGAGGGTTCGAGCGTTGTTCCCTCTGAAGGGGTCGGAGCATTCGAACTCGGCAAGCAACTGATCCGAATGCAGGGCTGGTGATCAGCGCAGGATGCCGTCGTCCACGTGGCGAATATCGGTCCTCCCACAAAACGCCATCGTCGTATCCAGCTCCTTCGCGATGACCTGCAGCGCCTTCGTCACCCCAGCCTCGCCCATCGCGCCGAGTCCGTAGATGAAGGCGCGGCCGAGCATCGTGCCCTTGGCACCGAGCGCGACGGCCTTCAGCACGTCCTGGCCGGAGCGGATCCCGCCGTCCATCCAGACCTCGATGCGTGACCCCACCGCGTCGACGATGCCCGGGAGGGCTTCGATCGACGACAAGGCGCCATCGAGCTGCCGCCCGCCGTGGTTCGACACGATCAGCGCATCGGCGCCCGTGTCGGCCGCGAGCCGGGCGTCTTCCGCATCCAGGATGCCCTTCAGGATCAGCTTGCCGCCCCAGCGCTTCTTGATCCATTCCACATCGGCCCAGCTGAGCGTCGGGTCGAACTGGTCGGCCGTCCACGAGCCCAGCGACGACATGTCGGCCACGCCCTTCACATGCCCGACGATGTTGCCGAAGGTGCGGCGCTTCGTGCCCAGCATCGCCATGCACCACTGCGGCTTGGTCGCCAGGTTGATCAGGTTCGCGATGGTCGGCTTCGGCGGTGCCGACAAGCCGTTCTTCAGGTCCTTGTGCCGTTGCCCGAGGATCTGCAGGTCCAGCGTCAGCACCAGCGCGCCGCACTTCGCGGCCTTCGCGCGATCGATCAAGCGCTCGACGAAATCCCGGTCCTTCATCACGTAGAGCTGGAACCAGAACGGCGCGGTCGTGTTGGCGGCCACGTCCTCGATCGAGCTGATGCTCATCGTCGACAGCGTGAACGGCACGCCGAATTTCTCGGCCGCGCGCGCCGCCAGGATCTCGCCGTCGGCATGCTGCATGCCGCACATGCCGATCGGCGCCAGCGCCACCGGCATCGCCACGTCGATGCCGATCATCTGCGTGCGCAGCGAGCGGTTGGCCAGGTTCACGGCCACGCGCTGGCGCAGCTTGATCTTCTGGAACTCGCTCTCGTTGGCGCGGTAGGTGCCCTCGGTGTACGAGCCGGAGTCGGCGTAGTCGTAGAACATGCGCGGCACGCGCTTCTCGGCGAGCACGCGGAGGTCTTCGATGCAGGTGATCACGGGCATGGATGGTCCTGAAATGCAGGGCAGTTCTCCGTTCGCACTGAGCCTGTCGAAGTGCCCGCGAGGTGCGCCGGCTTCGACAGGCTCAGCCCGAACGGAGGTGGGCGAGCGCCCGCCATGCTAGTCGGGGGCGGTGCCGGTTTGATCGGAAAGATCTTCCGGACTAACCCGAAACAGACGCCAGCGCTCGCGCCTCGGCAAGTGCTTCGCTCGCCACCGCACCGCAGGTGCCGCGCAGCCACCGCGCAAACTCCGCCGCCGCACCGTCGGCCGCATGCGGCAGCAGCCGGTATTGCCGCGTCGGCGTCGTCGCCAGCGCAAACAGCGGCCGCAGCGCGCCGCTCGCCAGCCACGGCCGCGCCAGGCTCGGTCGCGCCAGCACCACGCCCTGGCCGCTGACAGCCGCCTCCAGCGTCAGCCCCAGGTCGACCAGCTTCGTGCCCTGCGTCGGCTCGCCCCAGTCCAGGCCCGCCGCGCGGAACCACGGCGTCCACGGTTCGATCGGCGTGCGCAGCAAGGGCGCGTCGGCCAGGTCGGCCGGCGTGCGCAGCGGCCCCAGCCGCGCGATCAGCGAAGGCGCGGCCATCGCCATCACCACGTCGTGCATCAGCGGCGGCGCCTCGCCCACCGCATCGTCGAGGTGGCGCACCTCGATGTCGGCCTCGCTGCCCACCACGTCGAGGAACGGGATCGACAGCACGATCTCCAGCTCGACCCGCGGATGCGCCTCGGTGAACTGCTGCAGGTG
>NZ_JBFUGN010000504.1:0-4470 GCF_056402895.1 Rhizobacter sp. P3_B12
GCCTCGCGTGCCGCCTGGGCCGCCGCCAGCATCGGCGTGCCGTGCAGGTTGACGTGCGCGGCGATCGCCGTCGCGACGAGCCGCCGGTCGTTCTCGTCGCCGGCCTCGTGCAGCAGCGCCAGCTTGACGAGCGATTCGAACGCCAGCGTCGCCGCCTGCAGCATCGAGACGCCGTGCAGGCTGCTGAGCTGCGTAAGCGCATCCATCTGCGAGGCGCCGGACGCATCCTTCATCGGTTGCCGCGGCACGATGCCGCCCACCTGCCGGTTCACCTGTTCGACCTGCGCGGCATACGGCGCGGCCGGCGCCACCACCTGCAGCGCGAGCGCCGGCGGCAGCGCCAGCCCGGCGTCGGACGCGAACCAGGGCTTCAGCACCAGGCTGCCCTCGGGCTCGAAGTCGGGCAGCGTCGCGTTGGCCCGCATCACCGCCAGCAGCGCGGCCGGGATGTGCGCGATGTTGGTGACCAGCGCGCCGCGGGCCGAGAAGCGCGGCTCCTCGGGCGTGAAGATGCCGTCGACGCCGAACTTGTCGAGGAACCAGCGCTCCTTCGCCAGCGCGTCGTCCTCGCAGCCGGCCATCGCGCCGGCATGGCCCACCGCGCGCGTCAGCCGGCGCTTCCAGCGGCCGACCACGCAGGCCACCACCGGCTTCGTGAACCGGGCGTCGAGCTCGTAGGTGCCGCCCGGCTCGCAGTACAGCACCGCGGCCTTGCTGCGTGCGTCGTTGGCCAGCGCGAACGCGAACTCGGGCGCGGCGTAGTGGATGTAGACGTCCTTGCCGCTGGAGACCACCGTGGTCGTTCCCCAGCCGCTCATGCGCAGGTACTGCGCGATGGTGGTGGAAAAACCACCGGAGTTCGAGAAGATCGCGATCGAGCCCGGCCGCAGCGTGTCGCCCGGCGCATCGCCGCCCAGCGCACCGCCGATGCGCACCCGGTTCCAGGCGTCGGCCACGCCCAGCCCGTTGGCGCCGAAGATGTCGACGCCGGCCTGCTGGCCCATCGCGCGGATCTCGCGCGCATCGTGCACCGGGATCTTCTCGGTGACGATGAAGATCTTCTTCAGCTGCGGGTTCACGCGGATCAGCTCGGCCACGCCGTCGCGCGCGGCCGCCGGCGGCAGGTAGACCACGCCGCAGTTGAAGCGGTGCCCGGCCTGCAGGCCGTCGCGCACGTTGTTGTAGACAGGGATGTCGCCGGACGCGGTGGCGAGCGCCTGGCCGCCCTTGCCCGGCGCGGTGCCGAACACCACGTTGCCGCCCGACCAGGCATGGCCGATCGGCGTCACCTCGCTCGATTCGGCACCGAGGATGTTGAGCACGCAGACGCGGTCGTCGCGCGTCGCGATCTGCGCCAGCGAGCTGGTGCCCACGAAGTACCTGAAATCGCCGACGCCTTGTTTCTGGAGCGGGTTCATCTGCATGGTGTTGCTCTCCTGGTGAGGGGTCTCATGCCGACTCCGGCAGGCCCAGCCCGGCCGCGAGCTGCGCGCGCCCGCCGGACTTCATCCACGCATCGGCCTGCTTCGCGTAGGCGATCACCTGGCTGATGTCGGAATCGAAGCCGAACATCCGGTACGGCAGCCCGAGCTGGTCGCAGGTGTCGCGCAGCACCGCCATGCCGCGCACCAGGTTCGGCCCGCCGCGTCCGAGCACGACGTACAGCGGCGTGGCGCCGTGCAGCCCGACGTGCTCGCGCAGCGCGTCGGCGATCGCGCGCAGCGTCTCGTGGATGTCGGTGTTGTTCGACTTGCCGCCGATGATGAACAGCACGTTGGCCTGCTTCAGCCAGTGCCGGAAGCAGATGCGCGCGACCTCTTTCATCTTCTCGTACGGCGGGTTGCCGCCGAAGTCGGACGAGATGATGGCCGCGTCGCCGAGCATCTCGGTCACCAGCGAATTGGCGCCGCCGCCGAAGGTGGGCGCGAGGATGGTGCCGCCGTCGTTGACGACGTAGACATCGCTCTGCCCCTGGTGCGTGCGCAGCTGGTTGATCTCTTGTTCGAAATCGGAGTGGTCGGCGGTGAACAGGTGCGCCGGCAGGCCGAGCCGCGCCCAGCGCGGATCATCGCGGTCGAAGCCGCACTTGAAATCGCAGGCCACCGGCACCAGCCGGCCCTTCGCATCCTCGCGCAGGCGGATCGGGTTCAGCTCGAGCGTCGTCATGCCGAAGTCGTGGAACAGGTCCCACAGCTTGGGCAACTGCTGCACCAGCGGCGAGATGATCTCGCGCGGCGCGCCGATCTCGCTGAGCGCGTTCGCGACGACGAAGGCCTTCAGGCCGGTCAGCGGGTCGAACGGGACGACGGCGATCTCGCGGCGCTCGACCTCCTCGATGTCGACGCCGCCGCGGTGCGTCAGCGTCATCGTCGGTGCCCGGAAGCGGGTCGAATCGGTGATCGAGAAATAGACCTCGTGCCGCGCCGGCACGCCGGCCTCGAAGGTGACGCCATTGGCCTTGGCGCGCTGCCCTCCCACCGCATGCTCGGCGAAATACAGCCGCTCCTTCTCGGCCAGCGCCGCGCGCAGGTCGCTCGCCCGCCCGAGCAGCCCGGCCTTGCCCTTCTGGCCGATGCCGCCCTTGAACATCGGTTTCACGAACACCTGCCCATGGCGATCGATCAGCGACTTGATCTCTTCCTCGCTCGCGCCGGGCCCGAGCACCTCGGTGGCGGGGAAACCGACGAACTGCAACAGGCGCGCTCCGTGGAACATGCCGGTGATCTGCATGGGGTGTCTCCTTGTCGCTGTCGTTGTGGGGTGTGCCGCAACGTGGCCGCGATGGTGCGCAGCCGGCCTGTCGAACCGCTGTCATCCGACGTTCATTCGGGCTATTCGACGCACAATGTCGCCCTTCCCGATCCACCCTGGAGAACGACGATGCCCCTGCCTGAAGCGCTGGAGAGCTTCATCGCGATGGTCGAACGCAATGCGCACGCCGAGGCCTGCGAGGCGTTCTACACCGAGCGTTCGACGATGCAGGAGAACCAGTCGCCGCCACGCATCGGCCGCGACGCGCACGTGGCGGGTGAGCACAAGGTCATGGCGCGTGCGCGGTCGGTGCGCTCGCAGTGCGTGCGACCGGTGCTGGTGAATGGCGACCACGTCGTGATCCGCTGGATCTTCGATTTCGAATGGCTCGACGGCAGCACGACGCACATGGAAGAGCTCGCCTGGCAGCGCTGGGAGGGCGAGCGCATCGCCGAGGAAACCTTCTTCTATGATCCGGCGCAACGCGTGCCGCGCCCCGCGCAGCCCTGAGAAGCCGTGAACGAATCCGGAGCATTCGATTGGCACTGACCTGGACCACCACCTGGCACGGCATCGGCTGGGATGAACTCGAGGCGCTGTACCGCGCCGCACCGCTGGGCACGAAGACGGCCGCGCTGCTGCAGACGGTGTTCACGAACAGCCGCTTCTGCTGCTTCGCGCGCGAGGCCGATGGCCGGCTGGTCGCCGCCGGGCGTGTGCTGTCCGATGGGGCCGACTGCGCCTATGTGTGCGACGTTGCCGTGCACCCGGACCAGCAGGGGCGCGGCGTGGGTGCCGAGGTGATGTCGCGGCTGCTGGCGATGTGCGCCGGGCACCGCAAGATCATCCTCTACGCCGTGCCCGGCAAGGAAGCGTTCTACCGCAAGTTCGGCTTCAAGCCGATGCGCACCGCGATGGCCGTCTTCGACGACGAGGTGGCCGCCTTCAGCAAGGGATTCATCGATGTCGAATGAGACTCCCGCCAACCCACCCAAGGAGCCCTGATGCGCACCGTCCTGTTCCTGACCGCCGGCCTGTTGCTGCTCGGCTCGATGCTGGTGCTGGCCCGCCTGTTCGTCGCCCACTACCCGGCCGCGGTGACCTGGGCCGGCGCCGGCTTCCTCGCGCTGTGGCTGCTGATCTGCGCCGTCAACATGTGGGTCGGCGTCGCGCGTGCGGGATATTCGGTCGGCGAGGAGCTGCCGATCCTGCTGCTCAACTTCGCCGTGCCGGCCGCGATCGGCGTGCTGCTGGCCTGGAAGCTTCGCTAGGAGGTCCTCGCGATGTGCCGCAACATCAAGACCCTGTTCAACTTCGAGCCGCCGGCCACCGAGCTGGAGATCCGCGACGCCTCGCTGCAGTTCGTGCGCAAGCTCAGCGGCTTCACGGTGCCGTCGAAGGCCAACGAAGCGGCGTTCGAGCGCGCGGTGGCCGAGGTCGCCGCGTCGGCGCGCGCGCTGATCGAATCGATGGTGACGAACGCCGAGCCGCGCGACCGCGACGTGGAAGCCGCGAAGGCCCGCGCCCGCAACTCCGCCCGCTTCGGCAATTGATCCGGCGCGCCTGACCCAGCGGCCGCCATGGATCCGGCTTCGCCGGGCCATCGGCGGCGCCCCCTTGAGGGGGAGGCGCGACAGCGCCTCGGGGGTGGGTCACAACCGGAGCATCTCCGCCATCTTCGCCAGCAGGTCGGGCTTCGAGAACGGCTTGTCCAGCCCC
>NZ_JBFUGN010000505.1:0-4466 GCF_056402895.1 Rhizobacter sp. P3_B12
ACCTTCAGCTCCTTGCTCGGCTTGGCCTTCGAGGCCTTGGCCTCGCTGTCGCCGCCCTCTTCCGCGGCGTCCCAGCCCAGCGATTCGCGCAGCGCCTCGGGCAGCAGCACCAGCAGGTCGGGATGCGAGCGCGCCTGCACCAGGTGGCAGCTGGCACAACGCCCGCAGGCCGGCCTGGGTGGCCCGACCGGCGCGGCCTCGCACAGCCACGATTGCGCGAGCGTCAGCCCGAGCTCGAACTGGCCGATGCCCTGCGGCCCGTGGATCAATAAGGCATGGCCGCGCTGCGTGCGCAAGGCTTCATCGAGCGCCGCTGCCAGCCAGGGCAACGGCAGCTTTCCTTCGGGATCTACCACGGGTACTGCTCCAGGGTGGCGAGAACCTGCTGCCAGACCTGCTCGCGCGGTGCGGCGGCCTCGATGCGAACGATGCGATGCGGCGCCGCCCGGTGGCGCGCCTCGTAGCCGGCACGCACGCGCTCGAAGAACGCGAGGTCCTGCTGCTCGAAACGGTCCGGCGCGCGCACCGCGGCTCGGCGTTCGGCCGCCACCGCGGCGGGCAGGTCGAACCAGAAGGTCAGGTCGGGCTGCAGGTCGCGGTGCACCCAGCCTTCCAGCGTGGACAGCACGCCGGCATCGAAGCCGCGGCCGCCGCCCTGGTAGGCGAAGCTCGCATCGGTGAAGCGATCGCACAGCACGGTGCGGCCGGCGGCCAGCGCCGGCTCGATCACCTGCGCCAGGTGATCGCGGCGCGCACCGAACACCAGCAGCGCCTCGGTCAGCGGATCCATCGGCGAGTGCAGCAGCAGCTCGCGCAGTTGCTCGGCCAGCGGCGTGCCGCCTGGCTCGCGGGTCAGCACGACCGGCTGGCCGGCCTGCCGCAGGTGCTCGGCCAGCGCGTCGATGTGCGTGGATTTGCCGGCGCCGTCGATGCCTTCGAAGGTGATGAATCGTCCGCGCACGGGCACTGGGCTGCTACTTCTGGTATTGGTTGACCGCGCGATTATGCTCGGCCAGCGTCTCGCTGAACTGGCTGCTGCCRTCGCCGCGGGCCACGAAGTACAAGGCCTTGGTGGCTTCGGGCCGCACTGCGGCGAGCAGCGAGGCGCGCCCCGGCATCGCGATCGGCGTCGGCGGCAGGCCGGTGCGCAGGTAGGTGTTGTACGGCCCGTCGGTGGTCAGGTCGCGCTTGCGCAGGTTGCCGTCGAAGCTCTCGCCGAGCCCGTAGATCACCGTCGGGTCGGTCTGCAGCGCCATGCCGATGCGCAGCCGGTTCGTGAACACGCCGGCCACGCGGCTGCGGTCGGCCGGCGTGCCGGTTTCCTTCTCGACGATCGACGCCAGCGTCAGCGCCTCGTCGGCGTTGCGCAGCGGCGTGTTCGCGGCGCGCTCGGCCCAGGCCAGCTCCAGCTGGCGCTGCATCGCGCGCTGTGCCCGCTTCAGCACCGCCACATCGCTCGCGCCCTTGCTGTAGGCGTAGGTGTCGGGATAGAAGCGGCCTTCCGGCGCCACGCCGGCCGCGCCGATCGCGGCCATCAGCTGCGCATCGGTCATGCCGGTGGTGGTCTGCTTCAGGTTCTCGGCCTTCGCGAGTTCGGCGCGGAACTGGCGGAAGGTCCAGCCTTCGATCAGGCGCACGGTGGACAGCACCTCGTCGCCACGCACCATCTTGTCGAGCAGGCCGCGCGGCGTGATGCCACGCACGATCGCATAGCTGCCGGCGCGGATCTTGCGCGCCTGGCCGGACCAGCGGAACCATTCATACAGCAGGACCGGCGGGGCCTGCACGCCGGCCTGCGTCCAGGCGAATGCGACCTCGCGYGGCGAGGTGCCGGGCTCGATCGACACCTCGACCGCCTCGGCATTCAGCGGCAGCGGCTGCTGCAGCCACCAATACACGCCACCGGCCGCAGCGCCGGCGACGAGGAGGGCCAGCATGAACATCAGCAGGACGAGACGGCGCAGGAATTTCACGGCGGGAAGGTCGGAAGAAGGTCCGGAGACCCCGGTCGGGACCCGATGACGGGCGCTGATGATAATCGGCACTTCTGCACGGCTTGTATCCAATGCGCACAACCCTCTCCCTCGACGGCATCGCGACCCTGAACGACTGGGGCGTGATCCGCGCCCGCGGCGCCGACGCCGCGTCCTTCCTGCACGGCCAGTTGACCAGCGACGTCTCGCAGCTCGGCGCCGACCGCGCCCGGCTGGCCGGCTACTGCTCGGCAAAGGGCCGGCTGCTGGCGAGCTTCGTGGTGTGGCAGCCGGCGCCCGACGAGCTGCTGCTCGCCTGCAGCGCCGACCTGCTGGCGCCGACGCTGAAGCGCCTGTCGATGTTCGTGCTGCGCGCCCAGTGCAAGCTGAGCGACGCCTCGGCCGAAATCGCGCTGCACGGCATCGCCGGCCCGTCGGCCCGGTCGTGGCTCGGCGCCGCCGCGCTGCCTGCGCCGTGGTTGCGCAGCGAACATGCCGGCGGCCACCTGGTGCGCCTGCCGGATGCCGATGGACACGAACGTTACCTGTGGGCCGCCCCCACCGGCGCCGCGGCCCCTGCCCTGCCGGCGCTGTCGCTCGACGCCTGGCGCGAAGGCGAGGTCGCGAGCGCGGTGCCGCGCATCGAGGCGGCCACGGTCGACCAGTTCGTGCCGCAGATGCTCAACTTCGAGCTGGTCGGCGGCGTCGACTTCAAGAAGGGCTGCTACCCCGGGCAAGAGATCGTCGCGCGCAGCCAGTACCGCGGCACCATCAAGCGCCGCAGCTTCCTGTTCGACTCCGCCGTGCCGGCGCACGCCGGGCAGGAGATCTTCCACAGCGCGGATCCCGGCCAGCCGGCGGGACTCGTCGTCAACGCGGCCGGCCAGCGCGTGCTGGCCGAGGTCAAGCTCGCCGCGCTCGACGCCGGCAGCCTGCACCTGGGTGCCGCCGACGGGCCGGTGCTCGCGCGCCAGCCGATGCCCTACGACGTCGACATCGACGTGACGGCCTGATCGGCACGGCCGCCTCGGGCATTCCAGGCACGACTTCACGGACCCGCATCGGCGGCGGCATCGTGCGCGAATTGTTCATCTACTATCGGGCGAAGGTCGATGACGCCGAGGCGTTGTCGGCCGCGGTTCTCGCAGCGCAGGCGCAAGTGCAGTCGGCCTGTCCCGGGCTCCAGGCCCGGCTGCTGCGCCGACCCGACTCCCGCGACGAACACCACACCTGGATGGAAACCTACGCCCTCGCACCCCACGGCATCGACGACACGCTCGCGCGGCAGATCGAAGCGCAGCTCGGTGCCGCGCTCGCGCCGTGGCTCGTCGGCCCCCGCCATGCCGAGGGCTTCGTGCCATGTGCCTCGTAGCGCTGGCGATCGATCAGTCGCGCCGCTTCCCGCTGGTCGTTGCAGCGAACCGCGACGAATTCTTCAAGCGCCCGACCGCCCGCCTGGCCTGGTGGTCGCCGGGTGCCGGCCGGCCCGACATCCTCGGCGGGCGCGACCTCGAAGCCGGCGGCACCTGGCTCGGCCTGACCGCCGCCGGCCGCCTGGCCTTCGTCACCAACGTGCGCGATCCGTCGCGCCAGGATCCGCAGGCGCCGTCGCGCGGCGACATCGTGCCGCGCTGGCTGGCGGGCGACCTGCAGACCGACCGCTTCTGGATGCGCACCGCGCTGGCCGGCCACAACGGCTTCAACCTGGTGGCGGCCGATTTCCAGCGCGGCGAATGCTTCTGGGCCTCGAACCACGAGGTGCACCCGGTGCGGCTCGAGCGCGGGCTGTTCGGGCTGTCGAACGGCCGGCTCGATGCGCCGTGGCCCAAGGTCGACCTGCTGAAGGCGCGCGTCGATGCGGCGCTGTCGGCGAGCGACACCGTCGATGCGCTCAGCAGCCGGCTGTTCGAGGCGCTCGGCGACCGCACGCTGGCCGACGACGCGCTGCTGCCGTCGACCGGCGTGTCGCACGAATGGGAGAAGCTGCTGTCGGCCGCCTTCATCCGCACGCCGGACGGCAGCTACGGCACCCGCTGCTCGACGCTCGTGATCACCGAGCGCGTCAACAAGCGGCTCGTCACGCACGTGCTCGAACGCACCTACGGCGCCGCCGGCGGCATGGCGCTGCTGCGCCGCTCGACGCTGAAGGACTGGCCGCCCCGCTACAGCGAAGAGCCGCCGGCCGAGGCCCCGGTCCAGGGCAGCGTCGACGAGGCCGAAGAGCCGTCGGGCGGCACCGAGGCCGCGCCCCGCAAGCGGCGGGTGCGCAGCCTGCTGAAGCCCGAGCGGCCGCGCCGCCAGCGGACGGTGGCCGGCTGACTCAGAGGCTGCGCACCATCTCGACGTGCGGGATGTCGACTTCCTCGAACACCGGCCCGCGCGGCGCGAACCCGGCCCGCGTGTAGAACGCCTCGGCCGAGGTCTGCGCATGCAGCACTGCTTCGCGGTAGCCCTGCTCGCGCGCCGCCTTCATCAGCGCATCGAGCACCGCCC
>NZ_JBFUGN010000506.1:0-4449 GCF_056402895.1 Rhizobacter sp. P3_B12
CCTCCAACGGGCGCTCGGCCTCGCGAGCGGCCTCTTGCGCCTGCTTGGCGGCATCGCGCTCGCGCTCCAGCGTATTCACACGCTCGGCATCCGCCGACCTGGCCTCGAGCAAGGTCAGCAGCTGCGCCTTCAGCTGTGCGCGCTGCCGCCCCTGCTGGGCCAGCTCGAGCCGCTGCCGGTGCAACTCGCGCAGCTTGCCGGCGAGCTGCTCGCGCTCCTCGGCCCAGGCCAGCACCGGGATCACCTCGGTGTTCAGCGTCTCGCGCTCGCGCAGCTTCAGCTGGTACTGCTGGTAGAGGTTGACGCGTGCCTCCAGCTCGGCGCGCTGGGCCCGGCCATGGGCCAGCTCGCGCTCGGCGACCTCCACCTCCTGGCTCAGCTGGCGCTGGTGGTTGCGGGCGTCTTCATAGCGGTCCAGCACGTCCTGGTCGCCGAACACGTCGAACACCAGCCTCAGCAGCTCCTTCGGCGAGTACTCGCAGAGCCGGTCGGTCTGCCCCTGCTCGAGCGCCAGCACGCGTGCGATCGCGCGGCTCAGGCCGGCCCCTTCGAGGCGGCGCCGCCAGTGCTCGATGCCGAGCCAGTCCTTGTCGGGGCGCTCCACCAGCGATTCGATGGACACGTCGCCGTCGACCATCACGTAGCGGCGCTGCCAGTCGCCGCCGTTGCGCTCGATGCGGCAGGCCAGCGTCACCGTGTCGGCATACAGCAGGCAGCGCGCGAAGGGCCGGTTCGAGGCCTGCCGGTTGCGCGGCCGGTTGTCGACGGTGGCGCGCAGCCAGGCGCTGTCGGCATTGGCATGGCGCGCGTAGGTCTTGTAGCTGCGCCCGCCGGAGCAGTCGAGGCCGAGCAGCGTGCGCATCGCGTCGAGCAGCGTGGTCTTGCCCGAGCCGTTCGGGCCGGCCACGGTGATGATGGCGCCGTCGAGCGGCAGCGTGAGGCGCTGGCAGTAGTCCCAGTGCAGCAGTTCGAGGCATTGCAGGTGGAACATCGGGTCAGGCCTCCTGCGCGCCGCGGGCCCGCCCCAGCACCTCGTGCAGCGCACCGTCGAGGATGCGCGGCGCGAGCACGTCGTAGTCGAGCAGCAGGTCGAGCAGCGGGCCCTCGGCGATCTCGTCGCCGCGGTGCACGATGAAGCCGTGGTTCGCGAGCCGCTTCAGGTTGCCGTCGAGCCGTGTCTTCTTGCCCAGCTGCACGCCGAAATCGGTCAGCAGCGACTTGTACGACACCACCGGGCTGACGCTCACGGCATCGGGCAGCGGGCGGGCGGTGTTGAACATCTCGTTCTGGCCGTCGGATTCGAGGCTGGTGGCGCGCGCGGCCTGGCGTTCGCGCTTGGGCAGCACGATCAGCGACCACAGCACGATCAGCAGCGAGACGGCGTCGCGCGGCAGGTCGATGTTGTTGTGGCTGTCGAGCCCGGCCTCGCCGAACACCGCGCTCTCGGCCGGGCGCAGCAGCGCCACGGTGATGTGGTCGGCGTAGAGGTTGTCGACCAGCCGCAGGCCGACCTGGGCCAGCCGCTCCTGCAGGGCGGACCAGAGCTCGGCGTCGATCAGTGCGCGCTTGACCTTGGGATGCTGCCGCGGCAGCCAGCGGCGCGCGAGCAGTTCGGCCGCCAGCACGGCGGCGTCGTCGAGGGAAGTACTCATTCGGGAATGCGGATGGCGTCGGGTGGGGTGGGTTCGGCGGGCAGCGCGCGGCCGCTGCGTTGCAGGTGCCCCTCGCTGATCAGCGCGACCTCGGGATCGGTGGTCTTCAGCAGCGTGGGCGTGAGCGCCACCTGCCACGGCATCCGCGCGAGTTCACCGGTGGGGCTCTTCAGCGCCTGGGCCTGCGCATCGCCGAGCAGCGGCATCAGCTGCAATCGGTAGGCGGCATGCGCGAAGCGCCCGCCCAGCACGGCCTCGCCCAGCAGGTGGTCGGCGGTGGCGGCGTCGCCGGGCGCCCTGCTCCAGCGGCCGAGCAGGCCGATCAGCTCGCCCAGTTCAGGCGGCAGGCTGAGGATGTCGAGCGTGCCGGCATCCGCCTGCGCGGGCGGCGGCAGGCCGGTGCTGCGCGTGGGGTCGGGGCGGTCGCGCTCGAACTCACCTTCGGCCACGTCGAGCAGGTCGTGCTGCGTCACGAAGACGGGCCGCACGCCGATAGACAGCGCCTCGCCGAGCAGGCTCGCCAGGTCGGTGTGGTGCTGCAGCCAGTTGCGCACATCGGACGAGGTGAGCCCGCTGCTGCCCAGCGTGACGCGCTGGCGGTCGGCCTGCTGCAGCGCGCGCGTGAACTGGCTGGCCATCGACAGCAGCCTTGCCTGGTCCTGCCCGAGCGCGCGGGCGGCGCGCTCCAGGCGCGGGCTGTCGTTGTGGTCCTGGATGATGGCCGACAGCGCCTGCCCGGCCTTGTCGACCAGTTTCAGTGCGCGGTCGAAGCGCGGCTGGGCCAGGCGCAGCCGCGCCTCGGAGCCGCTCGCGATGGCCTCGGCGAACTCGTCGTGCAGCCGCGCGAGCTGCGCATGCAGGTGCTGCAGCTGGCTGGCGTCGACCAGGCCGAGCTGCTGCGAGCCGGCCACCTGCGCGAGCAGGCCGGACAGCTCGTCATCCTGCTGCGCGGCGGTCAGCGGCGCGAGCAGCGCCTGCACCTGCTGGGCGAGCGGCGAGAGGTGGTAATCCTGCGCGGTGGCATCCCAGACCAGCAGGTCGAGGTCGCGCAGGCGCTTGAGTGCCGCGTCGAGGGGATCGGGCAGCACGGCATGGAAGAGTTGATTGACATCGTCGCGCGAGAGCCTGCCCTGGGGCTGGGCCGCCAGTTCGAGGAAGCACCACAACCGCAGCCTGACGAGCGCCGCGCTGCCGCCGAACAGCCCGCGCAGCGCGTCGATCGCCGGCTGCTTCTGCGCGAGCGCGAAGGACAGCGGGTGCTCTTGCGGGTAGCCGGGGTCGCGGAACAGGTCCTCGAACTGAACGATGTCGGCGGTATCGAGAGTCGGGCCGTCGTTCATCGGCGGCATTTTGCCTCAGCGGCATGGTGCAGGAACTGCTCTTCAGTGACGCGATACTGCGCCTTCAGTCCGTGGAGCCCGCCCCATGCCCTCTTCGATGACCCGTCGCCACGCAGCACTGTCCTGCGCCCTCGCGCCCCTCGTGATGGCCAGCGCCTGCACCTCGGCACCCGCACTGCCCGCCGGCGCAGCGGCCGCCCTCGCCCCGCACGGCCGGCTGCGCGCCTGCATCAACCTCGGCAATCCGATCCTCGCCAACCGCGATGCGGCGGGTGTCGTGAGCGGCGTGTCGGTCGACCTGGCCACGCTGCTCGCGCAACGCCTGGGCGTGCCGCTGGATGTGGTCGTCGTCGAGGCCGCGCTGCAATCGGTCGACACCGTGAAGGCGGACCGGGCCGACATCGGCTTCTTCGCGATCGACCCGCGGCGCAGCGACGGCATCGGCTTCAGCGCGCCGTACGTGCTGATCGAAGGCGCCTTCCTGGTGCGCAACGATTCGCCGCTGRCCGACAACGCGCAGGTCGACCGCGCCGGCACCCGCATCATGGTCGGCCGCGGCAGTGCCTACGACTTGTACCTGTCGCGCGAGCTGAAGGCGGCGCAGCTGATGCGCACGCCCACCTCGCAGGCGGTCGTCGAGCGCTTCCTCGCCGAAGGCGCCGACGTGGCCGCCGGCGTGCGCCAGCAGCTCGAATCCGATGCCGCGCGGCTGCCCGGCCTGCGCCTGCTGCGCGGGCGCTTCATGGTGATCGAGCAGGCGATGGGCCTGCCGCTGACGCGAGGTGCTGCTGCTACCGCGCTGCTTGCCGGCTTCGTCGAACAAGCCAAGGCGAGCGGCTACGTCGCGCAATCGCTGGCGCGGCATGGCATTCATGGGGCTGTCGTCGCGCCGTCCTTGGGCAAAGGCGCGTGMGGGGAGGCTGTGGCTCGCCGGCCGGTGCGGTCTTCGCCCCCTGGGGGGCGAAGACTSCCCTSCGCTGACTGGTTTCATGGCCCGTCGCCCAAACTCCCKCCACTCACTTCGTTCGTTGTGGTCAAACAGTGGGCGACAGTCAGTKCACGAAGCGTGCTGCGCACGCGGGCCATGAAACCAGCCAGCTCCGGCGCCCCGTCCCTATTGGCGCTCCACAGCCTCCCCTCACGCGCCTTTGTGCCACCGCCGTGCTCCTTTGAGAGATGACAAGCGAACAAGTGGGRGTTGAGCCCGGGTGTCACCCGGGCGGYSCGAYCRGCTCGACGAACACTCTCGGTTCGTGGGYGGGGCGGCCGGGGRSAGGCTGTGGGGCGACTTCTGGGGCGACGGAGAAGATTGGTTTCGGGGGTGGCGCGCGCCAGCGCGCTTCGTAGACATACTCATCGGCTGTGTTTGACCACAACGAACGAAGTGAGTGACGGGAGTTTGCCGATGCACCCCCGAAGCCGAKCTTCTTCGTGCAGTCGGCCCGCCAGGGCCGACC
>NZ_JBFUGN010000507.1:0-4432 GCF_056402895.1 Rhizobacter sp. P3_B12
GTGTCGCGCTTGCCGCCGCGCCCCGGCGTCCGCTCCACCTCGAAGCCGGCCGTCACCAGCCCGTCGCGCACCGTGCGCGCGGAACTCCAGGTGGCGGCCGTCGCGCCCGGGGCGGCCAGCCGGCCGAGGGTCTTCAGCAGGCGGCTGTCCCAGGCGTCGGGGTTGCGCGCGGGGGCGAAGCCGTCGAGGTAGAACGCATCGACCTCGGCCACCAGCTCGGGCAGCCAGTCGCGCGCGTCGCCGAGCGCGAGCAGCAGCTGCACGCGGCCGCCCTCGAACGAGAGGCGGTGCAGGTTGGGCGTCAACGGCGGCCAGGCGGCTTCGAGCTGCGGCGCGAGCGGCGCCCATTGCGGCTCGCGCGGGATGTGCTGCAGGTCCTCGCGCCGCAGCGGGTTCAGCTCGGTCGAGATGAAGACCAGCGTGTCGCAGCGCTGCGCATCGCGCCGCCACGCATCCCAGGTGGCGAGGAAGTTGTTGCCGAGGCCGAACCCGGTCTCCAGCACGACGAAGCGCGCACGGCCCTGCCAGCGCTGCGGCAGCTGGTTGCCGCCGAGGAAGACGTGCAGCGCCTGCTGCGCGGCGCCGGCGAGCGGGTGGTAGACATCGCCATGGCGCGGCGAGAACGGCAGCCCCTCGGGCGACCAGCCGAGCTCCGCCGGCACGATCGGGCGGGAGTTCATGCGGCGCGCCGCGCGAGCCAGTCCAGCAGGCGGTCGCGCGCGTCGGTCAGGCCGCGGTAGGCCAGCACGGCAGGGCTCATCGTCGACAGCGCATCGTGCACCTGGCGGGCCTGCGCCGGGTCGGCCAGCGCCTGCGTGAGCGGCGTGAGGCTGACGCGGATCGTGAACACCGCCTGGCGCACGCCCGGCACCGGGATGAAGGTCTGGTGCTCGGTGCGGAAGAAGGCGCACGCTGCGAGCTCGTCGGCCGAGGCGGTCGGCGACCACGGCGCCGGGTCGACGCGGTGCGGGTGGGCATGCAGCAGCGGGTGCCGCGTGATCGTCCAGACGAAGCGCTCCCAGCGATCGGGCTGCGTGACGAGCCGCGCGAGGTGCTCGCCGGCGTTGACGAGCAGCTGGTTGTCGGCGACCGGGGCGTGCACCTCGGCGAAGTGCCGGCCGACCTTCTCTTCGGGCGCCCAGTTCGACGGCAGGCACACCGCGAGCCACGGGATGCGGGCGCTGTCGCCATCGATGACCGCGAAGTCTTCGGCGAATGCGAGGCACAGCAGCGCCGGCAGCCGCCACGGGCCGGGCAGGGCGCTCACGCAGGAGCCGAGGCCGGGCATGGGGTCGGCTTCGAGCCGCAGTTCGTCACCGAGCACCGACCAGCCCAGCAGCGGGGCTCGCCACCGGCCATCGGCCCCGCGTTGCCAGGCTGCGGGATGCTCGGCCGCCGCGTGCTCGCACAAGGCCCGCAACGCGGGCGCGGCGTCGAAGCCCGGCGCGGCCAGCAAGGCCTGCTGGCTGAACTTGCGCAGCACCAGCAGCTTCTCGCCCAGCGCCGCATCGCCCCGGCGCAACGGCGTCAGCTGCGGCGCGCCCGGCGCGAGCCGGCGCAGCCCGGGCTGCATCCGGAACGGCGAGGTGACGGCGCTGAAGTCGAAGCCGGTGGCAGAACCCATGGTCAGGAACGGTAGCAGGTAGCAAAAAGGGCACCCGAGGGTGCCCTTTGCGAGAGACGTCGTGCGTGGATCAGACGCGCTTGCGGTACTCGTGCGTGCGGGTGTCGATTTCGATCTTGTCGCCGGTTTCGACGAACAGCGGGACCGAGACCTCGAAGCCGGTGGCCAGCTTGGCCGGCTTCAGCACCTTGCCCGAGGTGTCGCCCTTGACGGCCGGCTCGGTGTAGGTGATCTCGCGCACCAGGCTGGTCGGCAGTTCGACCGAGATCGCCTTGCCGTCGTAGAACACCACTTCGACGGGCATCGCGTCTTCGAGGTACTGCACCGCGTCGCCCATGTTCTCGGCCTCGACCTCGAACTGGTTGTATTCGGCGTCCATGAACGCGTACATCGGGTCGGCGAAGTAGGAGTAGGTGCACTCCTTCTTGTCGAGGATGATCTGGTCCATCTTGTCGTCGGCCTTGAACACGACTTCGGTGCCCGAGTTGTTCAAGAGGCTCTTGAGCTTCATGCGCACGGTGGCGGCATTGCGGCCACCGCGGCTGTATTCGGTCTTCAGCACGACCATCGGGTTCTTGTCGTGCATGATCACGTTGCCTGCGCGAATTTCCTGTGCGATTTTCATAACGATTTCCGTGGGAGCTGTTGCCGGAGCTGGATCAGCGCGCGCCGGAATATCCAATGGCCCAGAACGCGCAAAGCCGGCGATTTTATAGCGATTCGGCGACGAAAGACAGCAACTGGCCGGTGAGATCGGTCTGCGCGAGCAAGGCTTGGCGCCAATTCAGGCACTGCGCCTGCCAGGACGCCCGATCGGGCCCGGAGCCGGCAGGGTCTTGCAGGCCGTTCCAGGCCCGCCACGCGGCGCGGATGTCCGGCGTGGCGCCGAAGCGGTCGAGGAAGGCCTGCAGCTTGGCCTCGTGCACGCCGTCGTCCTGCGGATAGATCTGCCAGATGAACGGCCGGCCGGCCCACAGCGCGCGGACCAGCGAATCCTCGCCGCGCACGAAATTCAGGTCGCAGGCCCACAGCAGCCGGTCGAAATCGGCCTGCGCGAGGTAGGGCAGGGACTGCATCCGGATGGACGCCGGCAGCCCGGCCAGCGGCGGCGCGGTGCCGGGCACCAGCAGCAGCGTCGGCCGAGGGCCGAGGGCGTCGAGCAAGGCCTCGGCCGACGGCACGCGGTAGCAGAACAGGGCGGCCAGTTGCTCGCCGGGCCGCGGCGCGATCTGCTGCGCCGCCAGCCACGCCGCGCGGTCGAAGGCCTCGCGCTGCGCCATCAACCCCGGCTCGCGCAGCAGCCCGCCGGTGGCGGCCGTGAAGCCGGGGTAGAAGAACCACTTGCCCATGCCGCGTGCCGGCCCGTGCATCTGCGGCGAGCGCAGGCGGTGGCTGCGCTCCACGTAGGCCTCGGCGCTCAGGTACTCGAGATTGATCCACACCGGCGCTCTTTCGGCCGCTCTTTCGGCAATCCGCACCAGCACCGCCGGCGGCAGCTCGCACCCGAAGGCCTCGATCACCACGTCGCCGATCGGCCGGGCGTCGTCCTCGGCCTCGGGCCACGCATGCAGCTCGACCCCGGCCGCACCGCCCGGCGCCATCCACGCGAGCGCGCGCGCATCGTCGACCCACAGCCGCACCCGCTCGCCGCGCGCGGCCAGGTCGGCGGCGAGCCGCCAGCACACGCCGATGTCGCCGAAGTTGTCGACGACGCGGCAGAAGACATCCCATTGCAGGTGCGGCATGCGCGCCATTATCGGCAGCGGCACAATCGTGTCCGATGAACGAGACGACGTCGTTGCCCGAAGAACCCACCGACCCCGCGCCGCCTGCCGACCCCGGCCGCGAGCGCCTGCTCGCCGAGGTGCTGGCGCTGCCCGCGCTGCCGGGCGTGTACCGCTATTTCGACGCCAGCGACGCCGTGCTCTACGTCGGCAAGGCGCGCGACCTGAAGAAGCGCGTCTCGAGCTACTTCCAGAAGAACCACGGCGGCACGCGCATCGGCCACATGATCAGCAAGATCGTGCGGATGGAGACGACGGTGGTGCGCTCGGAAGCCGAGGCGCTGCTGCTCGAGAACAACCTGATCAAGACGCTCAACCCGCGCTACAACATCCTGTTCCGCGACGACAAGAGCTACCCCTACCTGAAGATCGTCTCGCACGCGTTCCCGCGCATGGCGTACTTCCGCGGCGCGGTCGATCGCAAGCACCGCTACTTCGGGCCGTACCCGAGCGCCTGGGCGGTGAAGGAATCGATCCAGCTGCTGCAGAAGGTATTCCACCTGCGCACCTGCGAGGACACCGTCTTCAACAACCGCACGCGGCCCTGCCTGCTGTACCAGATCAAGCGCTGTTCCGGGCCCTGCGTCGACTACATCGCCGCCGACGACTACGCGCGCGACGTGGCCAATGCCGAGCGCTTCCTGCTCGGCCAGCAGCAGGAGGTGATGGACGGCCTGCAGGCGCAGATGATGGCCCACGCCGAGGCGCTGCAGTTCGAGCAGGCGGCCGAGATCCGCAACCAGCTCGGGGCCTTGTCGAAGGTGCTGCACCAGCAGTCGGTCGAGGACAACACCGGCGTGTCGACCAAGGATGCCGACATCCTCGCGGTGAAGGTGCAGGGCGGGCGCGCCTGCGTCAACCTCGCGATGGTGCGCGGCGGGCGGCACCTGGGCGACCGGCCGTATTTCCCGGCGCATGTCGAGGACGCGACCGAGATCGGCGCCGCGGGCGGCGCCGACGCGGAGAGCGAGCGCGCATCGCCCGAGGTGCAGGTGCTGGAAGCCTTCATCGCGCAGCACTACCT
>NZ_JBFUGN010000508.1:0-4409 GCF_056402895.1 Rhizobacter sp. P3_B12
CGCGCCGATGGCGCCTGTGGCGCCGCCCGCTGCCGCGCCCGCGCCTGCTGCGCCGCCGGCACCGGTGTCGGCCGCGGTGGCGTGCTCGAACTTCACGGCGGTGATGGGCGATTCGGGGTTCCCGCGCGAGGCGATCCGCCAGGGGATCGACAAGGGCGAGGTGCTGATCCAGTTCACGCTGAGCGCCAGTGGCGAGATCAAGGACATGAAGGTGCTGAAGTCGACGCACCCGGTCTTTGCGCGCAACAGCCTGAGGGTGGTGGGCGAATACAAGTGCCAGGGCCAGGGCAAGGACGTGCAGGTGCTGGCGCCGTTCAGCTACAAGCTGGAGTGAACGCCCGGGCGACCTGAAGACTCCGCTGGATCACTGACTTTCGTTGCGACGAGGGCCCTGACCGGGGCCATGAATTCACAAATTTCTCTAGAGATTGGAAACACCATGTCTTTGTTTTCTCTGCGCTCACTGACCATGGCTCTGAGCCTTGCTGTTGCCGCCACGGTGTTCGTGGCCCCTCAAGCTGCGCAAGCGCAGGCCTCGGCSCCGGCCGCTGAAGCGCCGGCCSCGGTGGCWGCMCCGGCGGCGCCGGTGGCGGTGCCGGGTGCGGTGACGAAGGAGTCGGTGGACAACCCGTACGGGCTGAGCGCGCTGTGGGCGCAGGGCGACTTCGTGGCGCGCGGCACGCTGATCATCCTGGTGATCATGAGCATGGGCAGCTGGTACATCCTGGTGACCAAGCTGTTCGAGAGCTTCAAGATCAGCGGCGAGGCGCGTGCGGCGCGCAAGAGCTTCTTCAAGTCGGCGAGCCTGAACGACGGCGTCGCGACGCTGAAGGACGGCAGCGCGTTCCGCTTCATTGCCGAGACGGCGATCGAGGCGGGCGACCACCACGAGGGCGAGCTGACCGCGAACATCGACCGCAACACCTGGGTGGGCGTGAGCGTGCAGCGCGCGATCGACAACGTGCAAAGCCGCCTGCAGGACGGCCTGGCCTTCCTGGCGACGGTGGGTTCCACCGCGCCGTTCGTGGGGCTGTTCGGCACGGTGTGGGGCATCTATCACGCGCTGACGGCGATCGGCATTGCCGGCCAGGCGTCGATCGACAAGGTGGCGGGCCCGGTGGGCGAGGCGCTGATCATGACGGCCATTGGTCTCGCGGTGGCGGTGCCGGCGGTGCTGGGCTACAACTGGCTGGTGCGYCGCAACAAGGTGACGATGGAGTCGGTGCGCAGCTTCGGGGCGGACCTGCACGGGGTGTTGCTGGGCAGCCGCTCGACGCTGCGCGGCGGCGGCCGCTGATCGCGACGACCTCCTGAGAAAAGGAGCAACGCGATGGCCATGAACGTGGGTAGTGGAGACGGGGACGACGACGAGGTCGTCTCCAGCATCAACACGACGCCGCTGGTGGACGTGATGCTGGTGCTGCTGATCATCTTCCTGATCACGGTGCCGGTGGTGACGCAGACGGCGCCGGTGAGCCTGCCGAAGGAGACCAACATTGCGCGGGTGACGAAGCCGGAGAACATCGAGATCTCGGTGACGAAGGACGGCGACGTGTTCTGGAACGCGCAGGCGGTGGCGGACAACAACGCGCTGGTGGCGAGGCTGAAGAAGGTGTCGGTGCTGACGCCGCAGCCGGAGATCCACATCCGGGGCGACGAGAAGAGCCGCTACGAGTCGGTGGGTCGGGTGGTGTTCGCGTGCCAGCGCGCGGGCATCCAGAAGATCAGCTTCGTGACGGAACCGCCGCCGCGCGGCTGAGGTCGGACCCCAGAGACAAGGACCAAGCAAATGGGAATGAACGTAGGCTCCGGCRGSGGMAGTGGYGAYCCCGACGTGATGGTGGAGATGAACACGACGCCGCTGATCGACGTGATGCTGGTGTTGCTGATCATGCTGATCATCACGATCCCGATCCAGCTGCACTCGGTGAACCTGAACATGCCCACGGGCAGCCCGCCGCCGCCGCTGCGCGACCCGGTGGTGGTGACGATCGACATCGACTTCGACGGCACGATCCTGTGGAACGGTGAAGTGGTGCCGGACCGCACGGTGCTGGAGACGAAGCTGGCGGCGACGGCGGCGRTCGCCGACCAGCCCGAGGTGCACATCCGCCCGAACAAGCTGGTGGAGTACAAGTCGGTGGCGATGGTGCTGGCCAGTGCGCAGCGGCTCGGGGTGGCCAAGCTGGGCATGGTGGGCAACGAGCAGTTCATCAAGTGAGCACGGCCATGAAGCTGAAACCCCTGGTGGCCGCCGCGCTGYTGGCCGTGGCGCTGACGAGCACGTACGCACAGGACGCGGTGCGCCCGGACATCGGCAAGCCGCTGCAAGCGGCGGGCGACCTGATCAAGGCCGGCAAGTACAAGGAAGCGCTCGCCAAGGTGCGCGACGCCGACGCGGTGCCGAACAAGAACGCGAGCGAGAGCTACACGATCGAGCGCATGCGCATCGCGGCAGCCTCGGGCGCGGGCGATGCGGAGACGGCCGGYAARTCGTTCGAGGCGCTCGCGGCCACCGGCAAGCTGGCGCCGGCCGACAAGCTGCGCATGCTGGAGTCGCTGGCCGGGACCGCCTACCGGGCCAAGGACTACGCGAAGACGATGCAGTGGGGCCAGCGCTACTTCAAGGAAGGTGGCGCGAGCGGCACGGTGCGCACGCTGCTGATCCAGAGCCAGTACCTGGGCGGYGACTTCGCCGGCGCGGCGCGCGAGCTGCAGGTGGAGATCAAYGCSTCSGAGAAGGCGGGGCAGGCRCCGGCCGAAGACCGGCTGAAGCTGCTGGCGAACGCGACGCAGCGCATGAACGACACCAACGCGTACGTGTGGGCGGTCGAGAAGCTGGTGACGTACTACCCGCAGAAGCAGTACTGGACGGACCTGCTGGGGCGGCTGCAGCGCAAGCCGAACTTCAGCGACCGGCTGGCGCTGGACACGTACCGGCTGAGCCTCGCGACGGGGGCGACGAGCGCGCCGGCCGACTACATGGAGATGGTGCAGCTGGCGGTGCAGGCGGGCAGCCTGAACGAGGCGCAGCAGGCGATGGACAAGGGCTTCGCGGCGGGGGTGCTGGGCGTGGGCCCGGAGGCCGAGCGGCACAAGCGGCTGAAGGACYTGGTGGCCAAGCGGCTGGCCGAGGCGAAGGCGGGCCAGGCGCAGGCGCTGACGGAGGCGAAGGCSGCCAAGGACGGCGGCGAGYTGCTGGCGATCGGCCTGGACCAGGTCTACGGCGGGCAGGCCAGGCCGGGGCTGGAGCTGATGCAGCAGGGCATCGCGAAGGGCACGAAGCGGCCCGATGACGCGAAGCTGCACCTGGCGATTGCGCAGCTGGTGGCGGGCGACCATGCGAAGTCGGCCGCGACCTTCCGGACCGTGCAGGGCAACGATGGCACGGCCGATCTCGCGCGGCTGTGGGCCTTGTACGCCCGCAAGAAGTGACTTGACGCCCGGGCTCCCCGCCCGGGCCACAAAACAGTGGCGCGCTCCGGCTTGGACTGGTATCGTTGCCCTCGATCGCCCTGCAACGGGGCGATCCTCCAGACTTGGTGCAGGCACTGCACTGTCTGACAAGCGCATGTAAGCGCTTGAATTCAAACGAAAAATCCTGCTGCTAAGACAACTCTAATACCAATTGACTTATTGGTATTGCTGGTACTAAACTGGTTTCATCGCGGGCTCGATGCCCGCCCATGAACAACGTGCCAGAGAGCAGTCGATGATCGAATACCTGATCGGCGTGGATGGAGGCGGCACCGGCACCCGGGCCCTCGTCGCGCGCCGTGCCGGGGCGGTGCTGGGGCGGGGCGAAGCCGGCCCGTCGGCGCTGGGCCAGGGCATCGAGCCGGCGTGGCAGCAGATCGAGCTGGCGGTCGCCCGCGCCTTCGATGCGGCCGGCGTCGCCCGGCCCGCCCTCGCGCAGTGCGCCCTCGGCGCCGGCCTGTCCGGCATGAGCAATGCGCCGTGGCGCGATGCCTTCCTGGCGCAGAACCCTGGCTACGCAAAGCTGCTCGGCGAGACCGATGGCTTCGCGATGCTCGTCGGCGCGCATGAAGGCCGCCCCGGTGCGCTGCTCGCGGCCGGCACCGGCAGCATCGGCGAGGTGTGGCGCGCCGATGGCACGCGCGCCAGCGTCGGCGGCTGGGGCTTCCCGGTCGGCGACGAAGGCAGCGGTGCCTGGCTCGGCCTGCGGGCGATGCGCATCGCCCAGTGCGCGATGGATGGCCGCCTGCCCACCGGCCCGCTGGCGCGCCGCGTCTGGGCGCAGTGCGGCGAAGACGCCGAGACGCTGCAGGCCTGGTGCGGCCGCGCCGGCCAGTTCGCGTATGCGCAGCTCGCGCCGGCCGTGTTCGACACCGAAGACAGCGACCCGGCCGCCGCGCAATTGCTGGTGCGCGCGGTGTCCGAGCTCGAGG
>NZ_JBFUGN010000509.1:0-4385 GCF_056402895.1 Rhizobacter sp. P3_B12
CCGTGCAGGCGCCCCTGCGCATCGGTCTCGAAGCGCAGCGCATGGCCCTGCTGCCGGCACCACGCGGCCAGGTGCAGGTCCCACGCGTCGGCGCGGCCGCGCACGCGCAGCTCGTCGCCATCGGCCAGGCCGAGCAGCGCGCGCCGCACCAGCAGCAGCGCGCCCTGGTCCAGCGCCAGCGACTCAATATCGATAGTCGCTGGCAAGGATGCGCCCGTCATCGCTGTAGAACCGTTCATCGTCGACCGCCCGCTCGAGCAGCGCGTAGCCGCTGGTGCGGCCGATGCGCCACTCGCGCAGCCCCTCCAGCTCGAGCAGCGGGCGCACGTCCGGATCGTCCCAGCGCATCGCGAGCAGCAGCGACGTGAAGCGGTCGATCAACGCCGCCGGCGCACCCGGGCTGGTCGTGAAGTTGCAATGGTCGTAGGGGCCGGTGTGCGCGATGACGCGCGTGCTGCCGGCCGGCAGCGTGCCGTCGAGGCCGAACGCGAGGTGGTTGCCGTCGATCAGGCAGCACGCGTCGATCTCGCCGGCCCGCAGCGCGGTGGCCGCATCGCGTTCGCCGCCGATGTGGTCGCCGTGCTTGCCGCCGAGCACGTCGAAGCGGCGCAGCGTGAAGTCGCGGCCGGCCACCAGCCCGTGCTCGCGCAGCAGCCCGAGCGGGATCAGCGTGGCCTGCGGTGAATCGATCGCGCCGGTGCCCACGCGCCGGCCGCGCAGGTCGGCGAGCGCCTGCAGCGGGCTGTCGGCACGCACGACGACCACCGAGCGCAGGTCGCAGTCGGTGTCGCGCATCGCGACCGCCCGTACGGCCTGGCCGCGCGCGCGGGCCAGGCGGTCGGCGCGCACCCACGCGAGCGGCGAGTTCCAGGCCAGGTGGATCGCGCCGTCGAACTGCGCCTCGACCTGGCGCTCGTAGTTGGAGTACAGCAGGTAGTCGAAGGCCAGGCCGTGGCGCGCGAAGAAGGCCTTGAAGCCCTCCCAGATCGTGACGACCTTGGGCGCGTAGGCGACGGCGCCCATGATCAGCGTGGAATCGCTCATCGGCAGGCTCCTCAGAACAACGGCAGGCCGGTGATGGCCTTGCCGATGAAGTCGTACAGCACGTCCGAGGTCGGCGCCATCACGCTCGATGCGCGCGCATCGCGGAACAGCCGCTCGATGCCCGCCTCCTTGCGGAAGGCCGCGCCGCCGCACACGCGCATCGCGACGTCGGTCACCTCCAGTGCCGCCTCGGCCGCGGCGGCCTTCACTTCCAGCACGCGCAGCATCGTGTCGGGGCGGCCACCGCCGATCGCCGCCAGCGTGTCGTCGATCAGCGCCTGCACCATGTCGGCCTGGATGCGCGCGCGGGCCAGGTAGGCGCGGATGGTGGGCAGCTCGGCCAGCGAACTGCCGAGGTGCAGGTGGCGGGTCTGGCCGACATGGCCGATCGCGCGCGACAACGCGCCTTCCATCAGCCCGGCCGAGCACGACGCGCTCAGCACCGAGAACCACGGCAGCACCACGCCCATCATCGTGTCGAAGCCCTTGCCGTCCTCGCCCAGCCGGTCGGCCGCGGCGATGCGCACGCCGCGCGCGGTGATCGGCGTCGACGCATTGCCGCGCAGGCCCAGGCCGTCGAACGCGCCCGGCTGGCTCAGGCCGTCCTGCTTGGCATCCACGAACCACAGCGTGCTGGCGCCCTCGGCCGCCAGCGGCTTGCTCGACCAGACGTAGCTGTCGGCCTCGAAGGCCGAGGTGACCCAGCTCTTGCGCGCATCGAGCAGCACCGCGCTGCCGTCGGCGCGCGCGGTGCCGGTGGGCGCCCAGAAGTGGCTGCGCGAATCGGCCTCGGAGAACGCGAGCGTGCTCAGGTGCCGGCCGCGCGCGATGGCCTCGCGGACGGCGGGCTGGCCGGCGGCTTCGATCACCGCGACCGCGCAGTAGTGCATGCAGACGATCATCGCGGTCGACGGGCAGGCCTGCGCGAGGCGCGAGACGACCTGGCTGGCCTCCTTCAGCCCCAGGCCGAGCCCGCCGACCGATCGGGCCGACACCAGGCCGAGCAGCCCGGCCTCGCCCAGCGCGGTGATCGTCTCTCGCGGGAAGCGTCCCTCTCGGTCCGTGCGCAGCGCGAGCGGCTCCACGGTGTCGGTGACGATGCGGGCGAGCGTGTCGAGCGGGTTCATCGGGTCTCCGTAGCCCGGATGCCAATCCGGGGTGGGCGGGGGGATCCCGGATTGGCATCCGGGCTACAAGGATTCATGCAATGTCGGCAGTTGGCGGGTGAACGAGGAAGCGTCTTCCAGGCAGCGCAGGTCCAGCAGCAACCTGTCCTGCGCGATGCGCCCGATCACCGGCTGCGGCAGCGCGCGCAGCGCCGAGGCCAGCGCATCGAGCGCCGTGCCGATGCCCTTCTTCGAGGCACCGGCCGGCGCGATCGCCAGCCCCGCCGACGGCAGCCGCTCCACCGGCAGCGAGCCGGAGCCGATCTGCCCCATCAGCTCGACCACCTCCACCTCGAAGCGCGGCGCCACCGCGGCCGCCACCGCCGGCTGCAGCGCCGCGGCCAGCGCGCGAATCGCCTGCGCCGGCCGCGTCAGCAGCCGCAGCGTCGGCAGGTCGTGCGCGAGCCGCTCGGGCCGCAGGTACAGCATCAGCGTCGCTTCGAGCGCGGCCAGCGGCAGCTTGCTCATGCGCAACGCGCGCTTCATCGGGAACTTGCGGATGCGCGCGATCGCGACCTGGCTGCCGACGATCAGGCCCGCCTGCGGCCCGCCCAGCAGCTTGTCGCCCGAGAACGTGACCACGTCGCAGCCGGCCGCCAGCATCTCCTGCGGCAGCGGCTCGCGCGGCAGCCCGTACTGCGCCAGGTCGACCAGCGAGCCGCTGCCCAGGTCGGTGGCCAGCGGCAGCCCGTGCGCATGCGCGATGCCGGCCAGCGTCGCCTCGTCGACCGCGTGCGTGAAACCCTGCACCGCGTAGTTGCTGGTGTGCACCTTCATCACGAGGCCGGTGCGCGGCGTGATCGCGCGCTCGTAATCCTGCGCATGCGTGCGGTTGGTGGTGCCCACCTCGACCATCTCGGCCCCCGCACTCGCCATCACGTCGGGCATGCGGAACGCGCCGCCGATCTCGACCAGTTCGCCGCGCGAGATGATCACCTCGCGCTCGCGCGCCAGCGCCGCGATCGTCAGCAGCACCGCGGCGGCGTTGTTGTTGACCACCGTCGCCGCCGCCGCGCCGGTGATCGTGCACAGCAAATCCTCGACGATCGAGTCGCGGTCGCCGCGCCCGCCCGAGGCCAGGTCGTATTCGAGGTTGTTCGGTGCCGCCATCACCGCCAGCAGGTGCTGCAGCGCGCTGTCGGCCAGCAGCGCGCGGCCGAGGTTGGTGTGGATCACCGTGCCCGTCAGGTTCAGCACCGTGCGCAGCCGTGGCGCGAGCCGGGCCTGCACGCGTGCCGCGAGCGCCGCCTGCAGCGCATCGGGCTGCAGCGCGTGGGCGGCGAGCCCGCCGGCCACCGCTTGCGTTCGTAGCCCCTCAAGCAGCGCGCGCGCCTCGCCGGCCACCAGCGTGTGGCCGTGCGCGTCGAGCAGCGCGCGCGTGGCGTCGCTGCGCAGCAGCTTGTCGATCGAGGGCAGGTCCTGGGGCCGTGCCTCCTGCGACCCGCCGCCGTGAACCACGGACGTCTCGGGCCGCTCCATCAACCGCCTCCGCCGTCGTCAGTGCCGTCGTCGCCGAACAGCAGCATCAGGTTGATGCCCTGCCGCTGGAAGCCGGCCTCGCTGACCAGCAGGTCGAGCGTCACCGAGCCGAGGTCGTCGGCGACCGGCTCGACGTTCACGTCGCGCTCCATGTGCACGATCTTCAAATAGTGGCCGCAGGCATCGCAGGTCTCGGCCTCGGTGGCCGGCTTGGCATCGCGCGGCTCGCTGCCCAGGCGCTGCGGGGACTGGTAGTGGATGCCCTTGGTGCCGAGGCAGTGCGTGCACTTGATCCGCACCATGTGCCACTGCGCGGCGCACAGCGCGCACTGCAGGTAGCGGAAGCCGGCATCGCCGCCGCCGATGCGCGAGATGCTGGCCACCGGCCGGCTGCCGCAGCAGGGGCACAGCGTGGCATCGTCGGTGCGGCCGAAGGGCGGCAGGTGGTCGGCGCCGCGCGCCGCTTGCGTCGCGAGCACGAGCTGCGTCCAGTACACCTGCAGCGCCGCGGCCACCAGCGGGGCGGCGGCCAGGTCCAGCCCCAGCATCACGCCGGTCAGCAGGCGGTCGGCCTGTTGATCGAGCCAGGCATCGTCGCCGGCATGGGTGTCTTTCAGCGCCTGCACGGCCGCCAGCGCGGGGCTGCCCGCCAGGCGCGGCAGCAGCGCATCGAGCAGGCGGCGCAGGCCGCTGCGC